>JAGCZM010000152.1 GCA_017960005.1 Eggerthellaceae bacterium | reverse complement strand
CGCGCGACC
This sequence comes from Eggerthellaceae bacterium, assembly GCA_017960005.1. Classification (GTDB taxonomy): domain Bacteria; phylum Actinomycetota; class Coriobacteriia; order Coriobacteriales; family Eggerthellaceae; genus RGIG10264. The sequence goes on along the minus strand of JAGCZM010000152.1, from coordinate 5,772 downwards.
ACCGGTCCCGAGATTTGGGCGGACACCGAAGGTAAAGTCGACATCTTTGTCGCGGGTGTCGGTACCGGCGGTACCGTTACCGGTGTCGGTGAGTGTTTGAAAGCTCAAAACCCCAACGTCAAGGGTGTGGCCGTCGAGCCTGCCGGATCCCCGGTCTTGTCCAAGGGTACTCCCGGACCTCATAAGATCCAGGGTATCGGTGCCGGTTTTGTTCCGGATACTCTGAACACTTCTGTCTATGACGAGATCATCGCCGTGGAAAACGAAGACGCGTTTGCAACCGGCAGAGCTTTGGCCCGCAAGGAAGGCCTGCTCGTCGGCATCTCCTCCGGTGCCGCCGTGTTTGCCGCCTCGGTTTTGGCAAAGCGTCCCGAAAACGCCGGCAAGGTCATCGTCGCGCTTTTGCCCGATACCGGTGAGCGTTATCTCTCCACGCCGATGTTTGCCGAATAAAACAAAAAGACATGCAAAGAAAAAAGGCCCGCGGACAACGCGGGCCTTTTTGTTGTCTGTTTAAAAACCTAGATGCTGTAATCGTTTATCGCACGTTCGCGCTGCTGATCGATGATGTCTTGCAAGGTGATGCCATCCAGATATTCATTGACGACTTTGGTCAGGCCCTGCCAGACGGGGAGGGTGGGGCAGTCGAGGTCGCGGTCGCACTTGACGGCGGATTGCCCGACGCACTCGACCGGGACAAAGGGGCCTTCGGTCAGGCGGAGAATCTCGCCGACGGTGATTTTGCTCGGATCGATAGCGAGATAATAGCCGCCCTGGGCTCCGCGGTTGGCCCGCAGGATATCCGTCTTGTTGAATATGGGGATGATTTGCTCCAAATATTTTTTGGAAATGCCCTGGCGCTCGGATATCTCTTTTAGGGAGACATAACCGGTGTTTTGGTGTTCGGCCAAATCGATGAGCATGCGCAAAGCGTAGCGGCCCTTTGTTGAGATCTTCATGGTAAAACGCTTCCTTTCCGATGGACCCATATTACCATATGTTTAGTAGGATATCGCTTTTTGGGTACATCATCACGCTTAAACAACCGTTTGCGGCAGAAAATTGTCCTCTAAAACCTAGTAAACATATCGGAATAGTTGATTATTAAATACAAAGGTGTTAAGATACGCTGCGACACAAACAAAGAGGGAGAAAGAAAAACAATGTTTAAGTTCTTCATAGCACTGAAGGATTCGGATTTCGTGAGCGGGCGAATGTGCCGGTAAAACTTTTTGCCGCCAAAATTGCGGCCCGAGTTTTTGCGGCGCGAAGGTGCCGAGTCTTCAATCATTTATTTATTTTTCGGAAAGAGGTAACAGTCATGTCTCAATATAAATTCGAAACCCTGCAACTTCATGTAGGTCAGGAACAGCCCGATCCCGCAACCGATTCGCGTGCCGTTCCGATTTATCAAACAACTTCTTACGTGTTCCATAATTCCGCTCATGCCGCGGCACGTTTCGGGTTGGCGGACGCGGGCAACATTTACGGCCGTTTGACCAACTCCACCCAGGATGTTTTGGAAAAGCGCGTCGCTGCTTTGGAAGGCGGTGTTGCCGCTTTGGCGGTGGCATCCGGCGCCGCTGCCATCAGCTACACCATCGAAGCGCTCGCTCAGGCGGGGGAGAACATCGTTGCTCAAAAGACCATCTACGGCGGAACGTTCAATTTGTTTGAGCACACCCTTGCCAACTACGGCATCACCACGACATTCGTGGACATTCACAATCTCGATGAGGTCAAAGGCGCGATCGCTTCAAACACCAAGGCCATCTTCATCGAAACCCTGGGTAATCCCAACAGCGATATTCCGGATATCGATGCGCTGGCCGATCTTGCTCATGCCCACAACATTCCTCTGGTCATCGATAACACCTTTGGGACACCGTTTTTGATTCGTCCCATCGAGCATGGTGCCGACATCGTTGTACACTCGGCAACCAAGTTCCTCGGTGGTCACGGCACCACGCTCGGCGGTGTTATCGTCGACAGCGGCAAGTTCGATTGGAAGGCAAACGCCGATAAGTTCGCGCCCATTGCCAAACCCAATCCCAGCTACCATGGCGTCTCCTTTGCCGAAGCGGTCGGACCCGCCGCGTTTGTGACCTACATCCGCGCCATCCTGCTTCGCGATACCGGCGCTTGCATTTCTCCCTTCAACGCGTTTTTGCTGTTGCAGGGTGTGGAAACCTTATCGCTTCGCTTGGAGCGCCATGCGCAAAACACCGAGAAGGTGGTCGAATTCTTGACAAACCATCCGCTGGTTCAAAAGGTCAACCATCCTTCGCTGCCCGATCATCCGCAGCATGACCTTTTCCTGAAATACTTCCCCAACGGAGGCGGTTCCATATTCACCTTCGATATCAAGGGTGGCCAAAAAGAGGCTCACGCGTTTATCGACGCGCTCGAGATCTTCTCGCTGCTTGCCAACGTCGCCGATGTCAAATCCTTGGTCATCCATCCGGCAACCACCACCCACTCGCAGCTCTCCGAAGAGGAGCTTGAGGACCAGGACATCCATCAGAGCACGATTCGTTTGTCCATCGGCACCGAGCACATCGACGACATCATCGCCGATCTGCAAAAGGGCTTTGCCGCCGTGGAGGCGCTGTCCGCATAGCCGATAGGGCAAAGGACAAAAACAATACGGTGTCGGGGAAGACGAATAAACTTCCCGACACCGTTTTTTATATAATGGGATATGCTCGGTCCAATCTTTTACGACATGGGGCGCAAGGTATAATAAAAACATGAGCAACCCTTATGACAGAAACAATCCCGACGGCTACGGTCGCGGAAGGCGCTATGCCAATCCGGAGAGGGATTTCTATGCCGGACAAAGCGGTATGCTTCCCAAACCCAAACGCACGACCGATACCGGCGCGGAGGGTTTCAAGATCGGGGGACCGAGCAAATACGATCCCGGCCGCCATGCGTTTTCCAAATCACGCAGCAACATAAGTTTCATGAACCCGTCAAGCGTGATGTCGAGCAACATCTATCGCTACGATTCTTATCGAAGAAACGTCTGGATACGCCCGCTCATATTCGTGATCATCGCCATGGCGATTATCGTGGGAGGATATTTCGGGATAAAGGCGGCGTTTTTCGGAGAAAAGAAATACGATATCGATCCGGAAGCTTCTTATGTCACCGACCCGGAATGGATCAAAGACATGGCAATCGCGAATCTGACGTCCGAGCAGTTGGAGGGATTCAATACCGACGCGCTGCTGTTTTATGAGGGCATCTTATCCGAGGATCGCCATGTGGTGGTTCCGGGGGACAGGACGGGCAAAATCGACATTCCGGTTGTCATAACCGATCTCGAACCGAGCGTTTATCGTTTGCTGCTGGTCGCCTTAAGCGCTGTTTCCAACGTCATGTACATGGAAGGCGGCGGATGGGGACTCGGAGAGGAGGATCCCACCGGCAATATAGAGACCAGAAGTATCGGATTGAGCGATACTTGGGTCAAGCTTGCCAAGAAGGCGGATTCCACCTACAACCCCGATGCCTATTATTACTGGACCCATTACGGGTTGGATGCTTCGGGCTATATTGCGTGGGTTTTGTATAACACGCTGAACAATCAAAGCGGCAAAAGCCAAGGCTATATCGACATCGCTTCTTATTACTCGTGGAATCTGGCAAAGACAAACGGGTGGGGGACCTATACCGTCGATACCAAGGTAACCGAGCGGCGTGCCGGCGACATCATGAGCATGGGAAACCATGTATGGATTTGTATCGGCACCTGTGCCGACAACAGCGTGCTTTTGCTGCACTGCAACAATCCCGGTGTCATGATCAGCGGAACGCTTGATGCAAACGGCAATCCTTCGATTGCTTCGCGCATGGCCGACGAGTATATGCAGAAGTATTTCCCCTCATGGGTCGAGCGGTTCGGATCGAGCGCCGTTCCCATCGAATACCTCACTTCGGCGGATCGTTTCCACTGGTATAAAAGCGTGCTTCCCGACAAGCAACGTCTGACGTATAAGTCGGGAGAATACGTCTTGGAATATCTGTTTGCGCGCAGCGCTTATTACTTCGCTTCGGAAGTTCCCGTCCGATAATCTTTTTGGGTGCTGTTTGCTCCCGCAAAACAGCCACTCACCGCCGGTGTTCGGTTGTCTTTACGCCAAAGAATCTCTCGAATTGTGTATACTTTTCCCGTTTAAGCGTGATAGAGGCGCGAATCTCAAGAGTAGCTTTTACCCGATAAGGGCCGCGGGGAATGCGGGAAGCGAAAGGGACATTCGCCGAAGGGTTGTTTTGAGTTCCCCTAAAGACAACACCTGGGACGCAGGAAAATATTCTGCGGACTGTCGCTTGACAATGCGTCAAGCGGAGAGCTGTCATGGCTGACAGTTGCTTATAGCTTCCCTGTTGAGCCGTGATAACTATCGCGGCTCGATTTTTTTGTCGCCGGATTTTCGGGAAGTGATGACCCCCGAAAACCCCCGACAAAACGGGATTAGAAAGGACAGAAATGGAATTCTTCGGAACATTCTGGGCGCTGGTTCCTCCCCTGGTGGCAATCATTTTGGCATTGATCACCAAAGAGACCTATATCAGCTTGTTTGTGGGTATCGTGGTCGGCGGCTTCTTGGTAGCCGGTTTCCAACCCGTTGCCGCACTCGATCAAATCGTCAACACCGGTTTGGTCCCCGCTGTCGCAGACAACGCGGGTATTTTCGTATTCTTGGTTATCTTGGGTATCTTCGTGTGCCTCATCGGAATGAGCGGCGCAGCCGCAGCATTCGGCAACTGGGCCGCAAAGCACATTCATTCCCGTGTCGGCAGCCTTATCGCCACGTTCATCTTCAGCTTGCTCATCTTCATCGATGACTACTTTGCTTGCTTGACCGTCGGCAATGTCATGAACCCCGTAACCGACAAATATCGTGTCAGCCGTGCTAAATTGGCATATGTCATCGATGCCACCGCAGCACCTATCCGCATGATTGCCCCCGTCAGCTCTTGGGCCGCTGCCGTTTCCGGCACCGCCGATGACTTGGGAGTAAACGGTCTTCAGTTGTTCGTAGACGCCATCCCGTTTAACTTCTACAGCTTGATGACCTTGGTATTCTTGGTCGGTTTGGTAATCATGGCCTTCGATTACGGTCCGATGGCCAAGGCCGAGCTTGAGGCAATCCGCAACGGCGAACTCGGCACCATCGGTGTTTCCGAGACCCGCAGCGTGCCCCGTGCCCGCATCATCGACATGGTCATTCCGATTCTTGTTTTGATCGCAACCTGTGTTTTGGGTATGCTCTACGTCGGCGGCTTCTTCGGTGTTGACGCCTGGGGCGACACCGCTTTCGAAGGTGACTTCATCGGTGCTTTCGGTAACACCGATGCCTTCATCGCTCTTCCGTGGGGCGGTCTGATTGCTCTCGTAATCACCTTTATCTACCTGTGGCTCCGTCGCGTCGTATCCTTCAAAGAATCCCTTACTTCCATCGTCAAGGGCTTTGAGGGTATGCTTCCGGCCATCCTCATCCTCACCTTCGCTTGCTCTTTGAAGAACCTCACGGGCGAGCTTGGTGCCGCTGAGTTCGTCGCCGAGTTGATGACCGGCGCTGCACCCGCACTGTTCATGATGCTTCCTGCCATCATCTTCTTGGTAGCCGGCGGTCTTGCGTTTGCAACCGGCACCAGCTGGGGCACGTTCGGCATTCTCATCCCGGTTGTTTTGCCGGTATTTGCCAGTGAGCCCACCCTCCAGATTATCGGTATCTCTGCCTGCTTGGCCGGCGCCGTTTG
>JAGCZM010000002.1 GCA_017960005.1 Eggerthellaceae bacterium | reverse complement strand
GGTTTATTCGGGAAAAGAATTCATGATAGAGCGCATTGAGATTATCTGACATACCTTACCCGATCAAACAAAGACCGGGCCTATCCGTTAAAAGACGGGCCCGGTATTTGTTTGTGAATCTCGGTTGAGCAAACACGATTTTTAAGCCTTCCGGGATTTCGGAGGCATTTTGATAGGTAAAACAGAGGCAAATCGATACAGGTACCTTCACTCTATGATACGTAGGTTGCGCAATCCGATTGTTCGGGCCAGAATAAACGACAAAAACAAAGTCTCATGTACATACGGTTCGGGGGCAAGATGAACAACCGCGTAACGGGATCGGCCATCAAAAGATTGCGTACCAAATCGGGGATGACGCAACGACAGCTGGGCGAGCAAATCGGTGTGGGGGATAAGGCCATATCGAGATGGGAATGCGGACGCGGCTTTCCGGAAATCACCTTGTTGGAGCCATTGTCTTTCGCGTTGGGAGTATCGGTATCCGAACTGATTTCCGGGAGCAATGCATCAAACGAAAACAAGTCGGCAAATATGCTGAAATCCCGGTTTTACGTGTGCCCGAAATGCGGAAACATCCTGTTTGCCGCCGGGGAGGCATCCGTATCCTGTTGCGGAATAAACCTTGTTTTTGAGAAGGCGCAATCCGCAACGGATGAATACGGAATCAGTATCGAATATTCGGATGGAGAACTTTATGTTTCGACGAATCACCCCATGACCAAAGCATGTCATGTCTCTTTTATGGCGGCTGTTTCCGCGGATCGGGTTCAGTTGGTCAGACTCTACCCGGAAGGGGATGCCTCGGCGAGGTTCAGGCGTGAGGGAGTCAGAGACATTTATGTGTATTGCAAATGTCATGGCCTCTTCCGCACAAGCGCACTGAAGGCAAAGAAATAATCGTTTTTACATAGTGTCTTTTAGATGTTGCGGCCATCTGCCGAGTCTCGTGCGGATGAAACAAGCAGCCGATTTACGGATAATCGAAGGACCAATCGCGAAGATCTGTCGGATTCAAAAACAAAAAAACAATGAAAACCGATGAAACAAAAGTGCCTGAATCGGTACAATAACCCGCATCGGGGGTGTTATCCGAATAAGGACACCCAAGAAGGATTTCAATCATTGCTCTTTTGGGAAAACAAGGGCAGTCGGCAGCGGCGGAAGGCAATAAAGAGTATGCCAAAAGTATTGGTCGGGATGTCGGGAGGCGTTGACAGCGCCGTAGCCGCATATCTTTTGAAACAACAGGGATATGACGTTATCGGTGTGACGCTTCGCATTTGGACATCCGAGGACGGAAAAGAAAGCCGTTGTTGCGAAATCGATGATGCCAGGCGTGTGGCCATGCAGCTGGGTATTCCGTACTACGCGTTCAATTGCATCGACGATTTCGAGAGATGTGTGTCCGTACCCTTCATGGAAAGCTATATAGCCGGCAAAACCCCAAACCCCTGTGTGGTGTGCAATCGCTTTGTCAAATGGGATCGATTGCTCTACTACGCAAAGATATTCAACGCAGATTATGTGGCCACGGGACATTATGCTTTTGTGGTGCAACTGCCCAACGGCAGATACACCGTCAAACGCGCAACGCATGCCCAAAAAGATCAAACCTACATGCTTTATAAGCTTACCCAGGAACACCTGCAAAAGACCTTGATGCCTTTGGGCAACATGTCCAAAGACGAAGTCAGGGCCATCGCAAAAACCATCGACATCGAGGTTGCTTCAAAGCAGGATTCCCAAGAGATATGCTTTGTGACGAAAGGCACCTATGCCGACTACATCAAAGAACATTACCGAGGAGATATTCCCGGAGAGGGAAACTTCGTGGATGAGCAGGGCAACATCTTGGGTAGACACAAGGGAATCTTCAATTACACCGTAGGCCAAAGAAAAGGTCTCGAGCTGGCATTCGGATATCCGGTGTATGTCAAAGAGATCAAGGCCGATACAAACGAGGTGGTTTTGGGCAAAGCCGATGCGATTTACGCGACCTCGATTGTCTGTGACGATGTCTCCTATATGGGAATCGATAATCTCGGGTTGGGGGAAACGCTCGATTGCTTTGCGAAGGTGCGCTATCACCATGAAGCACAGAAAGCAAAAATCGAAGCATTGCCCGACGGTAAGATAAAAATCTCATTTGAACAACCCGTACATGCGCCGGCCCCGGGGCAATCCGCCGTTTTCTACGACGATAATGACTGCGTAATCGGGGGTGGAACAATCATCGACGCCGAATGAACCCCGGGCTTTTACCGAGGGGATAACTGCCGTTCAAATAATTACCTATAAAACCTATATAAATACTATGCATTATGGTATAATGCGCTCGACATTTTTTCTTAAACGGTTTGATTGAGGGGGAGGAATATGTCGATCAAGATAAAAAACGAACATGCCGCGATGGTCGCAACCATCGTCATCATCGAGTTTATCAGCGGTTTTACACAAGGTTTTTATGAGCCGCTCATTCCGAAGTTCGGTGAGGCCATGGGTGTGGATGCATCCGGGCTTCAGCTGTTCAACGTCATTCCCACGGCCATTGCGGCTTTGTTTGTGCCGCTTTTGACCCGTTTGGGAGACATCAAAGGCTATCGCAAGCTCTTGCGTGTGGTCATTCCGATGGTATTTGCGGCAACCATTGTCATTTTGTTGGGTACGGTATTCAACTCATGGGCGCTTGTTTTGGTGGGCCGCGTCTTAAACGGTCCCATCGCGGTATGGTTGCCTTTGCATATCGCCTTGGTGCATTCCAAGTCCGAAGGCAAATCCGCGGTAACTGCTGTGTCGGCAATCGTTGCCACCATGACGTTCGGTACGGTTATCGGTACCGCTTCGTCGGGCTTTTTGTTTGAGGCATTCAACGCGCTTCCCGCTACCGTGGCCATCATTCCGGGATTGCAACTTATTGCCGTGTTGTTGATTGTCTTTGTCATGCCCGAGTTTGTCAGCGGTGCGGACAGCCATATCGACAAACTCGGATTTATCCTGCTGGGTATCATCATGTTGCTTGCGATATTCGGTTTTGTTGAGGTTGTCGAAGGCGGTATGGAAAGTGCCGTGGGTGCCGCTCTCATCATTGCCGCATTGATCGTCGGTGTCTTTTGGTTCAGATATCAAAAACGCATCGAACATCCCGCCATCGATGTCAACATCATGTTCTCGAGAAGGATGTTCCCGCTTTATATCGGTGCCATCTGCTACGGCGCGGTGTTTTACGGGTTCATGTCCCCGACCGCCACGTTCTTGGCCGCGGATCCCGCTCAGCTGGGTTACGGATTTGCGTTTGAGCCGAGCAGCATCTCTCTTGCTCAAACTTCAATCCTCATCGCAACCGTCATAGCGGCACTGATCGTTCCGTTGTTGGTTAAATCATTAAAACCCAAAGCCACGCTGATTTTGGGATTCGTGTTGAGTGCCGGCGCATTCGCGCAATGGGCCGTCCCGGGCGTGACCTTTGTCAATTTGATCATATTCGTGGTGTTGTCCGGCTTGGGTTTGGGTATCGTCTCCGCGGCGATTCCGGTCATCATTCCGGAGCGCGCCACCAAAGACACCAAGGGTATCGCCACCGGTTTGTTCAACTCTTCCCAAACTCTGGGCGGTGCTCTGGGCGGCGGTCTGTTCGTGTCCCTGCTTAAGGTCGGTGCCACGCCGGCGGGTGTTATCACCGCAATCGGTTATACGACCGTATGGGCAACATGTGCGGGTATTCTCATACTCGGTTTGATCGTTGTGGCCATCTTTTTGGTAAAGGATGCCTCCCAAAAACAGGCATAAAAGGATGACCATCCGGTGCATTTTGCAACGCCTTAAACCGAATCGATGTCAAATGAGTGATTATTGATATATAACGGTTCGGCTTTACGAAAGTGAGGAAGAGCATGGCAAAGAAGATAGCGGTTGTCGGTGCGGGCTCTGCCGGCGTATTGGCAGCCTATCAGGTATATAAAGAGTTCGGAGACAAGGTTGAGATTACCGTGTTCGAGAGGCAACCTCATGCCGGCGGACGCGCATGGGATGTCAACTTTGCCGGTACGCGCATCGAAGTCGGCGGAACGCTGCTGCATTCTTCCGGTCGTCATACCACCGAGCTGATGGCATTGACCGGAGGCAAAGAGGGAACATCGGGGCTTTCCATCGACGGCAAGGAAGAAAACTACGCCTTCTGGACGAAAGATGGATTTGTCATCGATACCAAAACAACGCTTGTTTCGATGGCGATGGGAATAGTCGGACGCGTCGGTGTTTCCTCGGCACTCAAAGTCACGAAGCTTGCGAAGGGCATGGAAGAAAAATGGAGCGGTGTGTATGCTCTGGAAGACGAAGGCAAGACATTTGCCACCCCCGATGAGTTGATCGAAACATTGGGTCTTCGCGAGGGTACGCTGGTGTCTTTGGGAGAGTATCTCACCGAGCAGAAAGTCAACAAACGCATGCAGGAAGAAGTGGTCGAGGCAATCGTCCACAACATGTATAACCAGGGGCTTGAACTGAACGCTTTTGCCGGATTGGTCGGGTTGGCCGGAGCCGGGTTGGCAGGAGGCTATCTGTATTCGATAGAAGGCGGAAACTGGACCTTGTTCGAAAACACTCTCAAAGCAATCAAAGCCGACTATCGTCCCAACACGCAGGTGGTTTCGATTGAAGCAAAAGGAGAAGAGGGCAAAAAGAAATTTACGATCAAGACAGTCGTCGGCACAAACGACACGTTTGATGCGGTTGTGTTGGCATCTCCGCTTGCTTTGGCCGATATCGAGATATCGATTGACGGGGTACCTGCCGATTTCCCGAAACACCCCTATCAAGAGGTGCAAACCACATTGGTGGTCGGCACTCCCAATCTCGATTACTTCACGAACAAAAAGCCGAACCGATTGCCTTCGACGGTGTTTACCGCGGACAGTGCGGGTGCGCCGTTTAAGTCGATCGGTGTTACCGGATACTCTCCGGAGTATGATTGCCGTATCTATAAGATATTCAGCGCAGATCATGTCATGACCGACGGGGAATTGGCCGAGATCTTTACCGAGGTCAAAGACAAGATGACCTTTGTTTGGAGAGGGGCATATCCGGTGTTATCTCCCGGTATCGAGCATCTGCCCTTTGAACTTTCTCCCGGATTGTTTTACGCATGCGCGTTTGAGACGACGGCAGGCGCCATCGAGGTTGAAGCCGTTGCCGGCGCAAACACGGGGCGTTTGGTAAACGCATATCTCAAAACCGTCTAGAAACGACAAACAAACGAAAAAAGAATGCGGCCCGATATCGGGGCCGCATTCTTTTTGTTGCCGTATCAAATTACAGGGGAAGTGGGTCGTGCATATTATTATCCTTAACCTAGAATAATACAAGGGATATATCCGAAAATTTTTTTCAAAAGATTGCGAAGTTCTTGTTGACGGGAAAATATAATTGAGTACAATTTAATCGAACACAATCGAAATATAAACCGTACAGATTATTCGGAGGTATTGAAAATGAGCATCTACGATTTTTCCGTTAAGACCCAAGAGGGCAAAGAAGTATCCCTGGCCGACTACAAAGGCAAGGTTTTGATTATCGTCAACACCGCAACCTGCTGCGGGTTCACTCCGCAATACGATGAGCTGCAAGATCTCTATGACGAGCATCAAAAAGACGGCCTGGAAATCTTGGATTTCCCGTGCAACCAGTTCGGTAACCAGGCACCGGGAGATGACGAGGAAATCCATTCTTTTTGCACCGGCCGCTACGGCATTACGTTTCCTCAGTTTTCCAAAGTGGACGTTAACGGAGAAAACGCCATCCCGCTTTACAAGTATCTGACCGCCAACACCACTTTCAACGGATTCGGCAAAGGAGTAAAGGCCGTTTCCATGAACACCGTGGCAAAGGCAATGGATAAAGATTACAAGAACAACGGCAACATCAAATGGAATTTCACTAAGATTATCATCGACAAAAAAGGCAATATCGCCGGTCGTTTCGAACCCACCGAGTCGATGGATGACCTTAAGAAAAAAGTGGAGGAGTTGTTGTAAATGAGATACGAATACATTCCCGAAAACGTATGTCCCCAGCAGATCAGTTTCGATCTGGACGGTGACAAGGTAACCAACATCAGCTTCTACGGCGGATGCAACGGCAACCTGAAAGCCATCTCCAAACTTTTGGACGGATGGAGCGTCGATCAAATCGAGCAATCTTTGGCCGGCAACACCTGCGGACGTCGTCCCACCTCCTGTGCCGACCAGTTGGCCAAAGCCGTAAGACAGGCCTACGAAGCAAGCAAGTAGATAAACCATACGTCGATTCCCGAAGTCCGGCAAAGCAAAACTCGGCGCTCTTCGGGATTCGACGGGTTTGATTTTAAGTAAAGGGTTCGAAACACACTTATGAATAATCAAGTTCAAAAACCGTTCGATATCGACGAATATATGACCAAAGGCGTCGAGCAGATCGTCAAAACCGCCGTCAAGGCGACGCTGACCAATCCCGCCGAAAGCGCCTTCATGGCAAGGTTTGCCGCCGCATCCGCAATCGCAGCCAAAAAACGCACCAAGGCAGAACGTATGGGCGAGCATGTTCCGGCATTTTTGATTGCCAGCATCACCGGCAGCTGCAATCTGCATTGCGCGGGTTGCTATTCGCGGGCAAATCATGCCTGCGGAGACGAGGCTGCACTCGATCAGTTAAGCGATGTCGAATGGAGAAAGATATTCGACGAAGCAGACGATCTGGGCGTGAGTTTTATTTTGCTCGCGGGCGGTGAGCCCATGATGCGTTCGGATGTCATCAAACAGGCAGGAGAGGTAAGCAACATCTTGTTTCCGGTGTTCACCAACGGAACCATGTTCGATGATTGCTATCTCGAGATGTTCAAACAGCATCGCAATCTGGTTCCCATCGTATCCATCGAGGGCCATGAAGAAAAAACCGACAGTCGTCGCGGAAGCGGCGTATATGAGTTGGTCAACACATCGATGCGTAAGATGAACGATGCCGGATTGATATTCGGGGCATCAATCACCGTCACTACCGAAAACCTCGAAGAGGTGTATTCGGATGGATTCATCGAATCGCTGCGCGACAAAGGCGTCAAGGCGATTCTTTACATTGAGTACGTACCGGTGACCGAAGAGAGCATCGATTTGGCTCCGGGGGATGAAGAGCGTGCGTTCATGCAGGCCCAGATGGCACGCATCCGCGATCTTTATCCCGAAATCGTCTTCATTGCTTTCCCCGGTGACGAAAAAGATTCCGGCGGTTGCGTTGCCGCGGGCAGGGGATTTTTCCACATCAACTCCCACGGCGGAGCGGAGCCCTGTCCGTTTTCTCCGTACTCGGATATCAACGTAAGAGATTCCTCGCTCAAAGAAGCGATTCAATCGCGTTTGTTCAAGATGCTTCGCGACAACGGCACTTTGCTCGACGATCATGTGGGCGGATGCACGCTGTTTGCGAAAAAAGAAGAAGTAGAGCGTTATTTGGCCCAAACCGCATAAGGAAAAGGAAAACGATTATGGATACGCCGAATGCATTCGATATTCTCAAATTGGAAAACCAACTGTGCTTTCCGCTGTACGCGGCATCGCGTGAGGTGACCAAGAAATACACCGCACACCTCGATGAGCTCGGGCTTACCTATACCCAATACGTCACCATGATGGTCCTTTGGGAAAAGAAAAGCCTCAACGTCAAAGAGTTGGGCGAGTGTCTGTATCTGGATTCCGGTACCCTTACCCCTCTTCTCAAAACCATGGAACAAAAGGGTTTGATCACCCGTGAGCGTTCCACGCAAGACGAGCGCGTGCTGATTGTTTCCGTTACGAAGAAGGGTATGGCGCTGCGCGAGCGTGCCGTATCCATACCGGGCAAGGTTGCCGCATGCGTCAACCTGACCGATGAGGAGGCAACCGAGCTTCATCGACTGCTTCACAAAATATTGGGTGATATCTCCGACTAATCAGTCCTCCACATAGCGTCCATGCACTTTACATTCCCCCGGAACGCTGCAACCGGTAAAGACATCGGACGCACCCCCAAAAAGTATCCGGCAAGGTTCATTGCTTGTCGGATACTTTTGTTTTTATGCACGAAGTATTGACTGTGACGTTGCGTCGTCGTTTAGGATGCGGGTTCAAATGCATTCTTCGAAAGGCGTATCAAAGTGCAAAAAGAAACACTGTATCCGCTTTTTTTGGATTTAAGCGATGCCGAGGTTTTGGTGGTCGGTGCCGGCAGCGTAGCACTGCGCAAAATCGAGCATCTGTTGTCCGCCGGTGCCAAGGTCAAGGTCGTGGCCCCCTCGGCCCTTGACGAGATCGCATCCCTTGCCGAAGCAGGCGTCATCACCTGGTGTAAAAAAAGCTTCGAAGAAAGCGATTTGGCGTGCTGTATGCTCGTCATCGGGGCAACGGACGATCCGCTTGTGAACAAATGTGTTCATGACGCGGCGAATGCCAAGCATTGCATCGTCAACATCGTCGATACGCCCGATTTATGCAACGCCATCGTTCCTTCGGTCATGCAAAGAGGACCGCTGCAGATCGCCGTCACCACCAGCGGTGCGTCTCCCGAGCTCGCACGTGAGTTGCGTTTGGGGCTGGAAGATGAGTTCAAGGATTATTGGGGCGCATACGTCAGGGTCTTGGGTGAGGTCAGATCTCTCATCAAAATCCGTATTCCCGGCTCAAACAAACGCCGTGCTCCGCTGTATAAAGCCCTGCTTCAAACCGATCTCAAATCCCGTTTCGAAAAAGGCGAGCGACCGGATGCGCAAAGCGTGTATGCCGAGTATGTCTGTCCGGTCATCAAACGGGAGCTGCCCGAATGCATCGGAGATTGCGAGGCTTGCAAATGAGTTTGGTAGTCGTCGGCCTCAATTACAATACTGCCTCTTTATCCCTCCGAGAAAAGGCGCATGTGGCACCGGAGGAGATTCCCGGCATCCTGCACGAGATCTGCAAAGAAAAAGCCATCACGGAGGCGGCCGTGCTTTCGACATGCAACAGAACCGAGGTCTACATCAGTGCCGCGACCGATCGCTACGGCGTGGATGCCGCGGTGTCTTTCTTTGTGGGTCGTTGCGGTGCCGAATACGAACAGGACAGCTTCTACGTTCACCGAAACGAAGCAGCCGTGCAGTGGCTGCTGACGGTTGCTTCATCGCTTGATTCACAAGTTTTGGGAGAAACGCAAATACTTTCTCAGGTCAAGCAGGCATATCAGGCAGCCGTCGATGCGGGTACCTGCAAAGAGATGCTCACCAAACTGTTCAAGAGCGCGCTTCATACCGGCAAACGCGTCCGTTCCGAAACCCAAATATCGTGTCAGTCGGTATCGGTGTCCACGGTGGCAGCCGATGTCGCGGCAAAGCATGTCGGACAAAAGGACGCAAATGTACTTATCGTCGGTTCCGGAGAGATGGCCCGCCTGGCTGCGTTGGCGCTTTGCGACAAAGGGCAATATCACCTTACCGTATGCGGCAGAACCATCGCGCATGCCCGGGTTCTGGCTGACGAATGCGGCGGAG
>JAGCZM010000151.1 GCA_017960005.1 Eggerthellaceae bacterium | reverse complement strand
CTTCCCGCCAATCCCGCGCCGATTATGCCCACTTTGAATGCCAAGAACTCTCCTTTTTCCAAAGAGAGATTATACCTTTTGGACATGGACCAATCGATGCCGACATCAACGATTGAACAACCTGTTCAACTCGTATTCGAATACTTCATCGTCAATGACGGGAATCGCTCCTTGATATATGAGCCGATTGCAGCCTTTGGAGTATTCCGAATCGATGGCTCCCGGTATCACCAATACATCACGCGACATGGACAATGCCTCATCAGCCGTGGAAAACGTACCCGAGGGCAGCCCCGCTTCGACTATCAGGGTTGCTTTGCCCAAAGCGGCAATGATGCGATTTCGTGCCCTGAACATCCACGGTTGCGGTTTGATATCCCACGGATGCTCGGATACAACGGCTCCGCCCGATTGTATAAGCCGATTGAATAACGACACGTTATGCCCGGGATATACATGATTGCATCCTCCTCCCAATACCGCAACGCCGACACCGCCGGCATCAACGACGCCTTTTAGAGCGGCACTGTCGCATCCGATCGCTCCTCCCGAAACCACGCAAATGCCCTTCGAGGCACATATACGAGCAAAGCGATAAGCAACGGATAAACCGTAAGTGCTTGCCTTACGGGCACCAACGATTGCCAGACAATCTGTCAAAACACCGGGATCACCGATGACATAGAGGTGTTTAGGAACATGATGGGTTTCAAGGAGCGCTTTGGGGTATAAATCATCCTGGGGATGAAGCACAAAGCGCGGTCCCTCCAAATAGTCGTTATAAATGTCCGGTTTCACACGCACGGCGACCTGAACACGTTGACGTGGTGACGGAGAAATGCCCGCGTGGAAGACACAACGGCAATCCCGATTGTATCAAGACGCAAACGCCAGCAATCTCCCTCGTATTCTTTGAGGAAATTCAATGCGACGTTTTCGAAATTAAGTCTCGTTTTGCGCCCGAAGCTTTCTTCCGGCAAATCGCATTCATCGCCGCAATCGACATGAACATCGATAAAGACAAGCGTATCGTCATCTTCGGCAATCAAATCGATTTTCCCCGATGAAGTCGTGTAATTCTTCTCAATCAATTCGTAACCGAGTTTATCGATGAAATGAATTGCTATCGAGCATCCGAACCGTTTCAGCATTTCGGGATCTTTTTCGTCCAGCATCTTTTGAAAAGTATTGTCTTCGCAAGAATCTTCTTCGGAGAAATCCAGAGGGATATCTTTCATCGATTCGAGCAGTTGAGATTCGTCATTGACGGTGATTTCGTCTGTTTCTTCATACATTGCCTTTCTCCTTTCGACAAGAAAAAAGGCTAAACAGACGCTTTGACACGGCAATCGCGCAAAGTTATCAAGAATGTATCGAAAGATGGGTTTTGTTTATATCGGAAGACGCGTTTGCCTTGCAGCATCCAAAAACGAAGTACAAAACGTCTTGCGATGTATCGGACTTAATCCCTGCTCGACTATCGCGTTGATATGCTGCTCGGATGCATAACCTTTGTTGCTTTCGAATCCGTATGCCGGATACAGCGATGCGCATTCGTCCATCAGTTTGTCACGTTCGACTTTGGCGATGATGGAAGCAGCCGCTATCGAAGCACAACGCGCATCGCCTTTGACGACATTGATTTCGCGGGGATCGATATGAAGCGGATTGCCGTCAATCAAAACGACTTCGGGATGTATGCCGGTATCCTCGATTTGACGCAGCGCCGATGAAAACCCTTTACGCAGGCATGCGCTCATGCCCAACTCATCGATCTCTTCGGGCTCGATAAACACCACGCAAGATGCCAAGGCCTTTTGTTTGATTACTTCGGAAAGCTCTTCTCTTTTCTTTGCAGATAATTGCTTAGAATCGTTTATGCCCATGATTATCGGTTCACTGTTTAGCACGACGGCCCCGATTGCCAAAGGACCGGCAACGGGACCTCGACCGACCTCATCCAAACCCACGACAAGACGATTTTTCGCGATTGTGTTTTGGCAATCGTATAAAGATCTAACCCGTGCTTCTTCGGCCCTGAGAGCCGCTATCCGCTTTTCTTTCTTATTGAGCGCATCTATGACGCTCCGGCGCGTATCGGCCGCCAGAGCGCGCCTCATTGCCTCAAACTCCGTTTCGTCGGCGGATTTGATGCGTGCGATGATATCGGAAGCTTTCGAGTCCATGTACTTATTGTATATCAGGCAATAAAAAAGAGCCCTCGAAGGGCTCTTGAAAACGTTATCTTATCGATAAGCCTTTTGTTTGATTTTGGCGGCCTTGCCGACTTTGTCGCGCAGGTAGTAAAGCTTGGCACGTGCGACGTCGCCTTGACGTACGACCTCGATCTTGTCGATACGGGGAGAGTTTACCGGGAAGGTACGCTCGACGCCGACGGAGAAACTGACCTTACGGACGGTGAAAGTCTCGCGGGCACCATGGCCATGACGCTTGATGACATCTCCTTGGAAAACCTGGATACGCTCGCGGTTTCCCTCGACGATGCGATAGTGAACCTTTACGTTGTCACCGACATGAAACTCCGGCAGGTCGATTCTTATTTGCTGCTGCTCAATGGCACGAATGATGTCCATAATTATTTAATCCTTAAAGTCAAATTACACACTTGTCGCGTTTTGACGCAAGGAGGAAGTATACAACCAACCAATCCCCCGTGCAAGAAAAAAGATGCACAAATCCTTTGTCTAGATGAGCGTCAATAAGTAGTAAACAATGACACCGGCAACGGCACACCATGCAAGGCTTTTTGTAAGGCGCGCAACCACGACGACAACCAAAGCGGCGACAAGCGGCATGGCTGCCGGCCAAAATCCCATAGCGAACATACCCGGGGTCAAAAGGTCGTTTGCCACCAATGCGGCAAAGGCCGCGGGCGGTATCAAATGCAGCGCCTTTCTGAACTTGACGGGCAACTCTTTGCCTTTGAGCACGAAAAGCGGCACCACACGCGAAATCAAAATGGTGAGGGCACAGATGGCAAAGATGATCCAAAACTCGCTCCAGGTCATGATCATGACTCATCACCCGGACTCTCGTTCGTTTGGTAATCGGGTTTTGGAGTGCCGTTGTCGGTTCCGTCGTTGTTTTTGACAAACATGGCAACGACAACTCCGAACACCGCGCCGATCAAAATCGCCGCTCCCCCGAGTCCGATCAATTTGCATACGTACACGCCGAGCATGGCGCAAACGACCGCCACGACGGTTGATACTTTAAAATCCTGCGTACAAAGCAGACATATGAAAATCGAGGTCATGGCAAAACTTGCTATCGCAAGCGGAATGCCGATGGCGTTACCCAATAACACACCGACGACATTGGAAATGGTCCAACTGCTTTGAGAAAACAGATTGACCAAAAAAGCGCGTCCCACTCCCCAATCGCCTTTTGCGAACTTCGCGATGGAAACGCCGTAGCTTTCGTCGGTAACGGATGCGGCAAAGAAAAACGCCAAAAACTTGTTGACCTTATCGCAATACGGGGCAAACGATGCCGAATATAGCATCTGGCGGGTATTGACCAGCGACACCGATGCGATGATGGAAGCGATGGGGTTTCCGGCAATGAACATGTTGGGAATCATGAACTGACCGGCACCCGAATAAAACAATACGCATAAGATGAAGGCCTGGAACCAATTGAGGCCAACCGATGCCGACAGGATACCGCAGGGAATGCCTATGGCAACATAGCCCAAAACGATGGGCAATGCCGCCGTAAAACAGAGTTTCAAGGCGGCATTGCCCATCGTTT
>JAGCZM010000150.1 GCA_017960005.1 Eggerthellaceae bacterium | reverse complement strand
TCCACGTGCCGAGGGTTCAAGTCCCCCCCTGACCACCACTTAAAACAAAACGGCTTTTCCCAAAGCCGTTTTTTTGTTTGTCGGGCAGGCTCATTTCCTCATCAAATCGAAAACGAAATCCGAGCAAACGGACAATCCGTCTTCGGCGAGGTGTTTCTTCGTGGCAAAATACAACAGACAAAAGATTGATACGAAGCAAGCAAAGGATTAATCAGACATGCTCTCCGAAAGATTGCTTTCGAACACATTGCAGGCGGTTACCAAGAAGACGTTGCAGTTGCATCCTTCTCCGGAAACCATGATGCCCGCACCCAAACCGAACCAGCGCTACATGCTTTATATGCATGTGCCGTTTTGCGAGCGATTGTGCCCGTATTGCAGTTTCAACAGGTTCCCGTTTGCGGAAAACAAGGCGCGTCCGTACTTTGCCAACATGCGTCGCGAAATGTTGATGCTCAAAGAGCTCGGATACGATTTCGAGAGCGTGTATATCGGCGGCGGAACGCCCACCATCATGATTGACGAGCTTTGCGATACCATCGATTTGGCCAAAGAAACGTTTTCGATAAAAGAGGTTTCCGCGGAAACAAATCCCAACCACCTCATTCCTTCGTATTTGGATAAACTGCAGGGCAGGGTTCAGCGTTTGAGTGTGGGTGTACAGAGCTTCGACAACGGGCTGCTCAAGCAGATGGACCGTTTTGACAAATACGGTTCGGGCGAAGAAATCATGGAGCGCATCAAAGGGGCGGCACCGTACTTTACCGCTTTAAATGTCGATATGATTTTTAACTTTCCGGCTCAAACCGAAGAAATTTTGAGAACCGATCTCGAAAAGGTCATCGAAACCGGATGCGGGCAAACCACGTTTTATCCTTTGATGGCCTCGCCCAGCGTGCAAAAACAGATGTCGCGTACCGTCGGCAAAGTAGATTATTCTCGTGAAGAGAAGTTTTATCGCATCATCGACGAAATGCTAGCCAACGAAACAAATCCGCTGTTTGAGCACGGAAGCGCATGGACGTTTAACCGCATTAATCCTTCCTCTCTTCCCGAAACCGGCATGATCGACGAATATGTCGTCGATTACGAGGAATACCCGGCCATCGGAAGCGGCGGCATCACCTATCTGGGAAACGATTTGTATGTGAACACGTTTTCGGTAAAGGATTACAACCAAGCAATCGAAGATGGACACATGTCGCTCATGCTCAAAGCCACTTTCTTCAAACACGACCGCATGCGTTATCGCTTCATGATGCAGTTGTTCGGATTGAGGCTGGACAAAAAGCAGTTCGAACGGGATTTCGGATGCAGCGTGGAAAAAGGTCTTCCTTTGGAAGTTTCCTTTATGAAGGCCGCCGGCGCATTTGCGATAAACACCGAAGAAGAGATGACTTTGACCCCCAAGGGCAGATATCTGATGGTCGTTATGATGCGACAGTTCTTCATCGGCGTAAACGGTCTGCGCGATCAGGCCAGGGAAGCCTTGCGGGGAGAAGAGCGTGAGTTGCTCTTCGGTGCCGGCGTTTTGCACTAAAGGAGGCATGCATGATTAACCTGAGCGGTTCGGGCTTGACCACGCTTTTGTATTTGATCGTACTGGTTGCCATGGCAATCCTTTTGATTGTTGCATCCGTCAGGGATTTCAAAACACGTACGGTAAGCAATGCGTTTTTCTTTGCCGGTTTGATCATTTGGGGTGTTTGGCGCATCGGACAGCTGGTTATTTCTTTGGTATTCGACACGGCCGTATCTTTGCAATCGAACGTTGCGGAGCAGGTATGGACGTTCGGAATCGGACAAAGCGCTCTCGGTGTTTGGGCATCCGATACCATCGCGTTTTTGATCAGCGGTTTGATCATGTTCGGACTGGTGTTTGTTTTGGCATCTTTGTTCGAAACCATATTCAAACGCAAAGGTCTCGGTGGAGCAGACGTAAAGATGCTGTCGGTTGCCGCGATGTTCATGAACTGGAGCCATGCGCTTTATATGCTTGGCTTGGCATGCTTTACGGCACTGATCATATTCGTGATATTCCGTTTTACCAAACAGGGCAAACAACAGGCAGGAGAAGAGAAGCACTCCGTCGACGGGCTTTATCCCAAGATAATTACGCAGGGAGCGATACCCTTCGTTCCCGCAATCGCGATAGCGTTTGTTCTGGTTTTGATCTGAGGAAGATTATTCGACAACGTTTTTGCCGGGCACACCGTTTCGGTGTGCCTTTTGCATTCTTGTCTCATGGACGATTTCCAAAGAGATACCGATCCAAATCAGCGCAAAGCAAACGATGTCTGCCCAAGTAAAGGGTTCCTCGAACAAAAAGATCGCACACAACAGACACAAAGTGGGGCTGATGTATTGGCAAAAGCTGATGGTTATCATCGAAAGTCCGTTGACCGCTTTTGCAAACAATTGCAAAGGAAGCCATGTCACCAAACCTCCCGCGACCAGCAAAAGAAACACGGGTAGACCCGCGTCGGGGGAAATGGCGTAAGAGGCGGGGTTTTCTACGGGGGTGAGGGCGGCAAACAAGGCGGGGAATATCATGCCGGCGATGACGGCGGCAAGACCGAGTGCCCCGGTAAAGAGGTTTTCCAAAGCCATGCCCTCGGATGCGGGATATCCTCCCCATTTTTTGATGCCGCCGTAGAGGGCAAACGAGACTGCCAGTACAAGCGCGCTTGTCGGAAACTCTCCGGAAGATGTCGTCAATATCAGGATGCCGACGGTTGCCAAGCCGATGGCGATACCCTGAAGAAGGCTCGGGCGCTCCTTAAACAGCAAAACGCCGATGATGACGTTGACGGTGGGGGTGAGATAGCTTCCCAAGGAGGCATCGATGGCGTGTCCGGTGTTGATGTCGAACACGTATACCAGCCAGTTGATCGTTATGAGAACACCCGATGCCAAAAAGACCAAAACGGCCCGTTTGTCTTTAAACAGGTGTACGAAATGCGTTTTGGTGATGAGACAAAAGACAAAAACGCAGAGGGCGCACCAAAGCATGCGGTGAGCCTGCACCTCCGCCGACGGTATGGCGGAGAGCAGTTTCCAGAAAACGGGAAGCAAACCCCAAAGCAGATAGCACAAAACACCGCTCGTCAGAGCCCGTCTGTCGTTTAATTGGGTGCTTTGGGCAGGTATATTCTCGGTAGTTTCGGTCATGGGCGGATATTCTACGTCCGCAAAAACAAAATGAAAGAGTGGCGTACAATCAACGCTTCATGAAAAACGCGAACGGACATAAATCCGCAAAATTGCTCAATCCGAGATTCCTGCAATTGCTGGCTATCGAGGCATGTTTGCAAATAGGCGTCTATATGCTCAATCCGCTTATCGCCGGATACGCGGTCATGCTTGGTGCTACCGCCGCCGTGGCGGGATTGGTAGCCGGCCTCAACGCAACTGCGGCTGTCTTTACCCGTTTTGTCAGTGGCGCATTATCCGACAGGTTCTCCAGAAAAAGATTGTTGGCGGCATCGGCGGGCGTATTCATGCTGGCCGCTTTGGGCTGCACGCTTTCGACAAGCGTGGTCGAGCTTGCGATATTCAGATCGCTGCAGGGCGTTGCCTTTGCGTTCAAGAGCATTTTGGTTGTCTCTTTGGTGAGATATGTCGTTCCCCCCGAGCATTTGGGCAAAGGTGTCGGCGTTTTGGGAATGTGCTTTACCGTTGCCATGGCGCTTGCTCCGGCTCTCGGCGAGTATTTGGCCCAGGGGTGGGGCTACCAGGTATCTTTCGCGACAGCATGTGCTTTGCTGGCCGTCGGTTTTATCCTTGCTTTGACGTTTAAGGTACCGGCTAAACCGATGAAGAGCGAAAACCTCGCCGAAGGAGACTTGGAAGGCTTGATGGCCGACATCGAAACCCCCGAGTCCGAAAAACAGCGTCTGGCCGAAGAGCAGGCCAAGCATCGCGCACAGCTTGCCGAGGTGGAAAAGAAAGCCGCTTCGCTCAAAGGATTCAAAAAACTCAAGGTCATTTTGCAATACGAGATGGGAGAGATCATTTACGTTCCCTCTCTGCCCAATATGGCCGTTGCCTGTCTGTTCAGCGCGGTGCAAGGCGTCATCATTTCTTTGCTTTTATTGATTGCCTCCTACGAGGGTCTGGAAAACGTGTTTGTGTACTTCATCGTATACGCGATATGCGCGTTTTTCTCCCGTCCCAACATCGGAGATCTTTCCGACAAATACGGAATCAAGAAGCTGGCGATACCGCTTTTGGCAATAGAGACCGTATCCATGGTGCTGTTGGCGGTGGATTTCAGTTTCCCGACGCTGATGATATCGGCGGTGTTGATGGGTGTGGGCCAGGCATCTTCGCTTTCTTTGTTCCAAGCGGAAAGCGTGCGCATCGCTCCGCCGGATAAGACCGCTCGCTCGGTCAACACCTTCTTTTTGGGAGTGGATCTGGGTATGGGATTGGCTCCTTTTGCCGCCGGTGCCCTGCTTGACGATTTCGGGTCGTTCGCGGTGTTCGCATTTTGCGCGGCATGCGCTTTGACGGCGCTGATCGCTTTTGTCTTTTTCTATCGTAAACGTCGATAATTTTTCCGTTGATTCGGCAATGTTTAGCACTCGTTACCGTAGAGTGCTAGCACTTGCCGTCGCTAAGTGCTTAAATGCAATCCGTATGAAAAATCGGGTGTTTTGTGTACCCGCACAAACATAAGAAAGGAAGCATGTCATGTCAGTTAAACCTTTGGGAGACCGCGTGCTCGTCAAGGCCGATGAAGCCGAAGAGACCACCGCATCCGGTTTGTTTTTGGCACACGATTCTCAGGAAAAGCCCCACACCGGCATTGTCGTAGCCGTCGGTGAGGGAAAGATCGTTCACGGGGGAACCGTTGTTCCGCTGCCGGTCAAGGTGGGCGACAAGGTCATCTACGGCAAATACGGCGGAACCGAGATTCATGTTGACGGTCAGGACTTGTTGATTTTGCGCGGCGACGATATTTTCGCGGTCGTGGAATAACAAAAAGGAGCATATACCATGGCAAAAGATATCAAATACGAATCCGACGCACGTTCTGCGCTGGCTGCCGGTGTGCAGAAGCTTTCCGATGCGGTTAAGGTGACGCTTGGTCCCAAGGGTCGCTACGTTGCCATCGGAAAGTCCTACGGAGCACCTCTTATCACCAACGACGGTGTGACCGTCGCAAAAGAAATCGAACTCGAAGACCGTGTGGAAAACATGGGCGCTCAATTGGTACGCGAAGTTGCCGTCAAGACCAATGACGTTGCCGGCGACGGTACCACCACCGCAACCCTGCTTGCCAACGTCATCGTCCAAGAGGGTCTGCGCAACGTGATTGCCGGTGCGGACGAATTGGCCATCCGCCGCGGCATCAAGAAGGCAACCGACGCGGTTGTTGAAGCCATCAAGGCTCAGGCAACATCCGTTTCCACGAAAGAGCAAATCGCCAACGTCGGTACC
>JAGCZM010000013.1 GCA_017960005.1 Eggerthellaceae bacterium | reverse complement strand
GCCCGCACCCCCACTCTGGATATTCCCAGATCGCCGTCTTTTTCCAAAAAGCGCAATGCTCCTTGCAACGCGGGCATGGCGGAAGATAATTTTTCATGACCAAGAGGACAATCGCTTGGGCCGAACAGTTTTTCGCTTCCCTGCTCATGAAATCCCAGCACCAGCTTGCCGGATGCATTATGCGATGCCGACAGCTCAATCTTATTGCGATAATGCCATTTGTTTTTGGAAGGAAGACAGGGCTTTACGATCGAGTCGACCTCATCAAAGGCCATCTTTGCGCCTCTTGTAAGCGCTTCTTTGACCAATGAGGTTTTATGGGCAAGTTGGGCATCGTATGACATGTATGCCCACGGACATCCGCCGCATTCGGCAACGCATTGCGGGAAATCTTTTCGATCGAGACGATCGGATGAGGGCTCGATTATTGCAGAAACGCAAACCCTGTCGTAGGATTTCTTCTCCTCGATTCTTTTCACCGAAACTTTGTCACCGGGCACACCGCCTTGGACAAAGAGCGTTTTGCCGTCCGATGCATGCGCGATGGCATCGGATCCGTAGCTCATCTTCTCGATTGTCACGACTTCTTCGGGCATTGATTTATCCTTTGGCACTGCGACGTGCCTGCTCAATCGATTGCGCAAGCGCCTCGCAGTCGTCTTTGGTATAGCGATAGGAAACCACCTGCGGTTGATACCCTCCCCCAGGCAAGGGCTTTTGCGTATCGCAACGCTCCACCCTCACGAACCGCAACTCGACGCAAGACGCTCCCTGCAAAAGGGAAGCATACGCATAGCATTTTGCCTGCAGCTCATGCTTTTTGCGCAAAGCATCCGGCGTTTCGTCATCGCTTCCGCCGGTTTTGTAATCGACAATCAAAACATCGGTATTTTCTTTGACCGGTTTGTCGAAGCAGATGAGATCCATCTCGCCTTCGATGAACTCGCCTGCGACCTTTACTTCAAACGGCATTTCGGCGATGCGTACGGTGCGGTTCATCGCCTCTTTTCTCACATCGCTTGCAACCCAACGGCGGTATGCCGCTTCGAGTTTGTTTGCTTGCGATTGCGTCAGTTTGTATTGAGCCACGATACGCTTGATTTGATCCGAAGAAAGAGCTTCGTTGCGGGTGGTTTCGAGCTCGCATGCCTTATGAAACGCGCTTCCGAAATTCACCGCCACCTCATCGACACCGCTTTCATCGGCAAATACGGTGATTTCCCGCTCATAATCGTCTTTGTGGCGCTGCTCTTCTTCGGCCGTATCCTCGGGTGTATGGGATATCGCAGAATAAGAAAACACATCGAAGCGTATCGGCGAGGGCTGTCTTGACAGACTCGGATTGACAAAAAACGTATCGGGGACAAACAGCGCCTCATCGACTATTTCTTCCCGTTCGGATAAAGGCTCGACATTTTGGTTGGCACCGCCGAGCAATACGCGCTTGAAGCTCAGTTTCCGGGTTCCGCCGTACTCGATCTCGGTATCTTCCTTCGGGAAATCCCCTTCTTTGCAAAACACACATCGAAGAGCATCTCCGATGGCGTCGTATGACGGGATGTCGTTATCCTTGTTCCATTTGGGCGCTTCGACTGCCACCACAAGCGATTCTTTTGCGCGGGTCAAAGCGACATAGAACAATCGCTTTGTCTCTTCGGCTTCTTCATAATCCCTTTGCTGTTTTATGGCGCGGCGATAATCAAACTGTCCGTATCTCTCAAAGCTCTCGAAAGATATGTCGTATTCCTCCTCGGGAATGCAACCGGCTCCCTTTTTTGCGACCGGCAACCACTCAAACGGGGATGCGTCGTCAGGGTATTTCGAGTCAAAAGCCAAAGAAACACGGCATTTCTCTTCGATACGCTCTGATACGAGCAATGTCGAACGCGGCGGGTTTGTTTCGAACTCGGCAACCGCCACCACCCCGAACTCCAAGCCTTTCGAGCTGTGGATGGTCATGATGCGCACCGCATCTCCCGCGGATGTGTTGAGCGCCCCGGGGGCTTCCCGGGGAATCGAGGCGATATAGGATGCGAAAGCGGACGCGGTTTGCGCGAAGGCGCCCCCGTCCTTATCCTGAACGAGTTTGACTTTGCGCAGCGCCTTCATGACATTGGCGGCGCAGGCAACCCCCTCGACGCCTTTTTTCTCGAGACGCTTCATCCATCCGCTTTGTGCGACACAGTTTTTGACGACATCCGAAACATCAAGGTTTTGTGAGCCATACCATGCCTGCTCAAACGTCGCGATGGCGCAAATCAAGCGTGCGGTGGGCTCTTGACCCACGAGTGTGAGAAACGCTTTTTTGAGGCCGTCCGTGCCTTCCTGATGCATGATTGACACCATTGCCCTAAACGTATGTCCCAGACGTGTCGTGGCATATCGATTCGAAGTCTCGTCAAGCAACGTGACACGCGACGCCATGAGCAGCAGCTCCTGAGGCGATATCCCGAACATTTCGCTTTGAAGGACGCAAAACAGTGCCATACCGTCATACGGATTGGCCAATGC
This sequence comes from Eggerthellaceae bacterium, assembly GCA_017960005.1. Taxonomy (GTDB): domain Bacteria; phylum Actinomycetota; class Coriobacteriia; order Coriobacteriales; family Eggerthellaceae; genus RGIG10264. Next base: position 724 of record JAGCZM010000013.1, on the reverse strand, counting down.
GGCAAGCAGATTGCCGATGATGAACACCTCGGATACACCCGCGAACTGGGATCCGCCGGCAACAACGCAGGGGATGTTTCTTTGACGCAAGGCATCCGCAAACAATGACGCGTTTGTCATCCTGCCGAGCAAAACGACCATGTCGCCGTAAGCCTGGCCTTGCAGGTGCAGTTGTTCGAACTTCTCGGCGATGCATGAGGCGCTCGCGCTCTTGAGTTCTTCTTTTTTGACCTTTATCGATGCGGCTGCGGGTGTGACGACACACATGTTGATGCGGGGCATCGATGCTTTGTAGGTATCTTTGCGTTTGGGAAATGCTTCCAAATCCATGAACCCGTCCCCGAACATGCAATCGTTTGCGAACACCTTTCTCACAAACGACAACACGTCCTTATGGCTGCGGTAATTGACGGTAAGTTCGCATTCGGTCGCGTCGTATTTTTCGCGCATATCTTTTTTGTGACGGTTGTAGACGTTGACGTCTGCTCCCCTGAACCGATAAATGCTTTGCTGGGAATCGCCGACCGTGCAAAGACGCACGCAATCTTCCCCGGCAAGGCATTCGATCATGTCTATCTGCAAGCGGCTGGTATCCTGGAACTCGTCCACCATGACCAGTTTGAACTTGGAACCGAACTTTTTCGCGATATCGGGATGGGTCTTGAACGCCTCAATGGTTCTGCGCAGCAGATCGTCGTTGTCCAAAAATCCGGCATCGTCTTTC
>JAGCZM010000149.1 GCA_017960005.1 Eggerthellaceae bacterium | reverse complement strand
TCCGCATCGGCCTTGAGCTTCTGCAACACCATTGCGGAAATCTCTTCGGGAATGTAGTCCTTGCCGTCGATGTTGACGACCGCGCGGCCGTCTTTGCCGGCGTTCACTTTGTAAGAAACGGTCTTGCGCTCCTCGGCGGTCTCGCCGTAGCTGCGGCCGATGAAACGCTTGACGGAACTGACGGTATTCTCGGGATTGGTGACTGCCTGGTTCTTTGCGGCCTTGCCTACCACGCGCTCGCCGTCTTTACGAAAGCCCTCCACGGAAGGAGTGGTGCGATCGCCTTCGGCGTTTACCAAAATCTCGGGGGTGTTGCCCTCCATGACCGCCATTGCACTGTTCGTTGTGCCTAAGTCGATACCCAAAATCTTTGCCATTTTATTTGCTTCCTTTCTCAAAGGATTTTTTCCACGAAACCCGGGGCGCTCGTTTCGGTGCCTCAGCGCACCCCTCAAGCGCGCCCGATCCGGCTTTCTTTTTACAGTGCATAATATAAAATCTAACAATGGTATTGTCAAGTTTGTTTAATGTAATGCGTTTATATTCTGTAATAATCGGCAGGGAAAAAAGAAGCCCGCCGAGGCGGGCTTCTTCAAACATCGATGGTTTCGGGTGTTATTCTTTGTGCTCCGGATCCTTTGATACGGGCTGTTTGCGGATGAACAGCCATACGATAAACGTCAGACAGGCGACGGCAGCTCCTCCCAAAAAGATGAGGCTGCTCGGTGTAAAGCCGTCCCCCACCACGCCGAACCCGATCATGCCGGATGATGCGGAAACGCTCGATCCGATCCAGGGGCCGATGAGCATCGGAATGAGCACGATCATGCAGATACGCACGCCTTGGAGCATGCCGACGTTTTTGAGCGGAGTGTTGTTTCTTATCTCCGCCCCAAAACATGCCGCCGCGCCCAAATAACCGGACAACATGAGCATGCTGCCGATAAACACTCCGATCATGTCGGTCAAAACCGTCAACACGACACAGCCGACGATGAACAACAGAAGCGGGATGATGATGCTTTTGACAAAGCCGCGTTTATCCATGCCGCGCCCGTAAAAGATGGTAAATATCGCCGCGATGATGATGCAGGGCGCCATCACGAACACGTAGTTTTCTCCCAGGATGTAAGGAAGCCTCAGATACAAAACGTAGTAAGGCATGATGACCTGCATGCCGATGGCAAACACGCAAAAGCCGGCCAACACCAGATACAGCAACTTGTTTTCTTTGATGACGGAAGGCCTGAACCCGTAAAAGACGTTTGCCAGATAATGACCGCTTTTGTTGGGTTGCGGCTTGCTGTCTTCCATCAAAGCAAACGACAGGATACCCACGACCAAAACCAGACCGCCGATGATGGCAAAGAAGAGCGGATAGTCATAAGTGACCGTGCCATCTTCGCCGACCACCATCAAAAACATCGCCCCACCGAACACGAGCAGCATGCTCAGCAGCGGCATGGCAGAGTTGACGCCTTCCACTCGGCCGCGGTTGGTCGAATCGGTGATGTCGGTCATCCACGCGTTGAAGCATGAATCGTTTGCCATACTCCCGAAAAACGTCATGATGCAGTCGAATATGATGGTAAGCGTGATACCGAGCGCCGCCGCGGCAACCGCATCACGCGTCAAAGCCTCGGATACGGTTTGCAGAATACAAAAACATCCGATGGACAAAGCCCAAAGCACGCTGCCCACCGCGATGAACACCTTGCGCTTGCCCACGCGATCGGACCACGCCCCCACAAAAAGCGTGGTTGCCGTTGCCACAAAAGCCGAAGCGGACACCATCAGGGCGACATCGTTTAACGATGCCCCGAAAGTATCTTGGATAAACAGATTGAAGAAGTTGTTTTCGACAGCCCAGGCAACCTGCCCGAAGAAGGCCAATATCACGATCAAAAACCAGGTTTTGCGGGAAAGTGGGGTGGCTTTGATGGCGGATACGACCTTTTCCATGGAACACTCCCTTTACATCGATCAATAGAAACGCACGTCGGGACAAGGAGGAAGCTGCGCGCGTTTGTATGCGTAAGAAGCGTATGTAGAAACGATCCGATGCACGGCTGCAACATCGACATCGGATACCTTAGCCGCGATATCCGCAGGTCCAAGGCCCATCTCCACGTGGAGCTTAAGGATGATATCGAGGTGCTCGTAATCGATGCCCAGCGATGCCTCATCGGTTTGGTTGTAAGCAAGCTCGGCCGATGGAGCTTTGGTGAGTATGTTGTCGGGAATGATCTCTTTGGGTTTGCCGGATTGGTTGTTGATGTATTCGGCCAAAGCAAAGACTTCCGTCTTGTAGATTCCGCCCAAAGGAGCAAACGCACCCGCGCTGTCCCCGTAAAGCGTCGAATAGCCCATGCACGCTTCGCTTTTGTTGCCGGTATTGATGAGCATCCAACCTTTTT
>JAGCZM010000148.1 GCA_017960005.1 Eggerthellaceae bacterium | reverse complement strand
CCAACCGCTACATCACCGACAGATTTTTGCCCGACAAGGCAATCGACTTGATGGATGAGGCCGCAAGCCGACTTCGTATCGAAATCGACAGCATGCCCAAAGATATCGACAGCCTTGAGCGCAAGCTTACCCAAATGAAGATCGAGGAGCAGGCATTGATGAAGGAAGAAGATGCCGTATCCGCCGAGCGTTTGGAAAATCTGCGCAAAGAGATTGCCGAAACCAGAGTCGAACTCGACAAGCGTAAAGCCGAGTGGAAGAACGAAAAAGACGTCATCCTGAACGTTCAGGATCTCAAAGCCCAGTTGGATGCCGCGTCCGTCGAAGAGGACCGCGCGACCCGTGAAGGCGATCTCAATCGCGCTTCCGAGATTCGTTTCGGGAAGATTCCGGATTTGCAAAACAAACTCAAAGCGGCCGAAGAAGAGCTCAATAAAAAGCAAGAAGAGGGCGCCATCCTAAAAGAAGAGGTTTCCGAGGGAGAGATTGCCGATGTTGTGAGCGCATGGACCGGCATTCCGGTGCATAAGATGATGCAGGGCGAGATGGCCAAGTTGGTCAACCTGGAAGACAAGTTGCATGAGCGCGTCATCGGTCAAAACGAAGCCGTTGCCGCCGTGGCGGGTGCCATCAGGAGAAACCGCGCGGGCTTAAGCGATCCCAGCCGTCCCATCGGCAGTTTTCTGTTCATGGGTCCCACCGGTGTCGGTAAGACCGAGTTGGCTAAAGCCTTAGCCGAGCGTCTGTTTGACAGCGAAAAAGCCATGGTGAGAATCGATATGTCCGAGTACATGGAGAAGTTCAGCGTGCAGCGTTTGATCGGCGCCCCTCCCGGATATGTCGGCTATGACGAGGGCGGACAACTCACCGAAGCGGTGCGTCGCCGTCCGTACTGCGTTATTTTGCTCGACGAGATCGAAAAAGCGCATCCCGATGTGTTCAACGTGTTGTTGCAGGTGCTCGACGACGGCCGTTTGACCGACGGTCAGGGTAGGGTAGTCAGCTTCAAGAACGCCATCATCATCATGACGAGTAACGTCGGCAGCCAGTTCTATGCCGAAGAGGCAGAAGGACAGAGCATGGGCCAGATGATGGAAAACCTGCAAAACATGTCCACCGAAGCCGCGGCCCGCAAGATGTCGGAGTTCATGGAAAAGATGAACGACGCCTTGAGAGCGACGTTCAGGCCGGAGTTCTTGAACCGCATCGACGAAGTCATCACGTTTAAGGAACTCTCCATCGAGGATATGGAGAAGATCGTCGAGTTGCAACTCAATGATGTCCGCAAGCGTCTGTCCGATCGCCATATCACGCTGGATGTCACCGGCATGGTATTGGAGCATCTGGCCATAGATGGGTTTGACCCTGCCTACGGCGCGCGTCCGCTGAAGCGTTTGATTCAGCGTGAAGTGGTGGACGGCATCGCCGAATGCGCTGTACGCGGCGAGCTTCCCGACAGAGCCCATGTGCTCATCGATCTTGATGAAAACGGCAAGACCGTCTGCAAGGTTGAGGAGGGTCTCAAAGAAGAGGATTTGGACGAGTTGCTCGATTAGCCGGACAGTCCATACAAGATAAAAAGGCGTCGGATCAAACACCCGGCGCTTTTTTGTTCGACTGCGTCGGTAAAAGGTTTTGGTAAGACGAAGGGGATAGGTCATTTACAAAGCGCTTTGCTGCGGGTTGTGGATTTTTGGGAAAGAGGGGAAATCCCCTTTATACTATGAAATGGTTTTACGGAGCGTTTTTGTTCAGAAGCAAGGCATCGTTTTTCTCCCCTTCGTGAAGGAAATGATGATGAAGATCGCCGTAATTTGCGACGTGTTCGGTGCTTCCAACAACGGAACCGTCATCGCACTTGACAACCTCATCGTGGCTTTGCGCTCAAAAGGCCATAGCGTCCGGGTCGTTTGTGCCGACGAGCGATTCCGCGGTCATCCCGACTATTACATTGTCGGGAAATACGATTTCGGGATACTCAATCGCTATGTGGAAAAAAACGGGGTGGCGCCCGCCAAAGCCCAAAAGGATGTTTTGGAGGCGGCCATAGAAGGCGTGGACATAGTCCATGTCATTCTGCCGTTCAGTCTCGGCAAAGCGGCGGCGCTTTTCGCTCATGCCAAAGGGATACCTTTGAGCGCGAGCTTTCATGCTCAGGCAGAAAACATCACAAGCCATATCTTTCTCGATCGTTTCAAGTTCGCAAATCGCGCGACTTATCGCATCTTTTACAAGAGGCTCTACAAGTATTGCGATGTAATCCATTACCCGTCTCAATTCATCTGTGATGATTTCGAATCGGTGGTGGGCCCCACCCCTCATTGCGTCATTTCAAACGGTGTGGACGAGAGTTTCAAACCGATATATACGCAAAAGCCTCCCCATCTCAAAGACAAGATCGTGATTATGTTTACCGGACGATTCAGCAGGGAGAAATCCCATCGCGTGCTCATCGACGGAGTAGCCCTCTCAAAGCACAAAGACAGGATTCAGCTGATACTTGCCGGGGAGGGGCCGCTGCGCAAATCCCTGACCAAGAGAGCGCGTCGACGCGGCATCAATATGCCTTTGATGGAATATCTGCAAAGAGACAAGCTCATAGAGACGTTGGGATATGCCGATTTGTATGTCCATCCCGCGGAAATAGAGATAGAGGCGATATCGTGTTTGGAGGCGTTGGCCTGCGGCAAAGTCGCGCTTATCGCCGATTCTCCCAAATCCGCTACCCGGGGATTTGCCTTGGGGGAGAGGAATTTGTTTCGATACGACGATGCGCGTGATTTGGCAAACAAGATGGATTGGTGGATCGAACATCCCCGGGAAAGAAGCACGTGCCAAAGCGCGTATCTCGATTACGCGAAAAACTTCACGCTTAGCCGTTGCATGGATGAGATGGAGGAAATGCTTTATCGCGCCGTAAAGGAGGCATAGCATGAGGGCAAAACGCGTCATCTACTATACCGATCCGATCAACGATGATTTCGCGACCGGCAAGATAAAGACCAAGACGGTCGATGCCACCCATAAGTTCGTCAATCGAAACATCATATGGAATGTTTCGGCAATGATTCTGTATTACCTTGTGGCGGCACCGCTTATTCTGATGATAAGCAAGTTTTATCTCGGGGTTAAGTTTGAAAACAGAGCCGTCTTGAAACAGGTTCGTCGGGGCGGTTATTTTCTGTACGGCAATCATACCCGCGATTTGGATGCGTTTTTGCCCGCGCTTTCGGCATTCCCCAAACGTGTGCACATCATCGCCCACGCAAACGCGGTCTCCACGCCGATCTTAAAGCATATCGTGGTGATGCTGGGAGCCATTCCCGTTCCCAGCGGCACGTCCGGTATGAAAGGTTTTCTTGAGGCCGTGGATTTGAGAATCAAAGAAAAACGCTGCGTTGCCATCTATCCGGAGGCACACATATGGCCCTTTTATACGGGCATCAGACCTTTTACGGAAACATCGTTTTGGTATCCGGTCAAGATGCGGGTACCCGCCGTTGCCATGGTTGTGACCTACCGCAGAAGAGCGGGAGTGTTCAGGATATTCAAAAAGCCCGGCATGACCATCACGTTTTCCGAACCGTTTTTCGCAGACGACAAGCTTTCTCCGAAGCGGGCCCAGAAAAAACTCAGGGATGAGGTGTACTGCTTTATGACCAAGATCTCTTCGGAAAAAGAGAACATCGAATACATAAAATATGTCCGCAGACCGCACGAATAAAGAGGATCCGCGGACATATCGTCGGTAAACAAAAGTCTCAGAAACTCAAAGTTATCGTCGGTTCGGTAAACGAGCAAACGGAAGCGGTCGCGTCTTTGAGGTACAAAACCTCGATTTTGCCGTCATCTTCGTTGTACATGCTTCTCAGGGAAGGAACCGCGTCGAGCATGGCTTTTCTGGCCTCGCGACGCTCATCGGGTACGACCGTTGCCGCAAGCCTTATCCATTTGCCTTCCGGCGTCATGCCCGATATCTCGACTTTGGGATTGGCGATCATTTGCTTGAATACGTTTTTGGTATTGCTTGTGACGATGTAGAGTTTGCCTTCGAACTTGCATACCGCGCCAAACGGTCTGACACGGGGTTGATCCCCATCGATCGTGGCGATATAGAATGTTTGGGCTTTGCTCAAAAACTCGAATACCTCATCCATCTTTAGTTCCTTTCTTTGTTTTCTTACGCGCGTTTGGCGATGACTTCCACTTCCACGAGGGCGCCTTTGGGCAACGATGCAACCTCAACACAGCTTCGCGCCGGTTTACCGATAAATGCCTCGGCGTAGGTTTCGTTAAAGGCGGCAAAATCCGCCATGTTTTTCAAATAGCATGTCGTCTTGATGACCTTGTCAAGACCGCTGCCGGCCGCTGCCAGCACGGCGGAGAGATTTTGGATAACCTGTTTGGTTTGTCCTTGGATGTCGGTTGCCTCAATGGCGCCGGTGTTGGGATCGATGGGAATCTGTCCCGAGGTAAATACCAAATCTCCTTCGACGATGGCCTGGGAGTAGGGGCCGATGGCCGCCGGAGCATCGTTTGAGTTTACGGGAATCATGTCAGCCTTCTTTCTTTGTCTGTATTGAGTATAGGGCCCAGGGGGCCATCAAGAAAAGAAATCGCTTCGAACTTGCCATAAACCGATACATAAACAGAATAATCGGAACAATCTTGAAATTCTTTCTTGACGTTGATTTGCACGATGATATAATAATGCCTAGTAAACACATAGGTAATTAGTATTTACAAAATAACAATGAATGTTTTTTAAAAAAAGGAGCGGATGATTCACATGAAAGCAGCGAAAAAGATTACGGATCTTATCGGTAAGACACCTTTGCTCGAGTTGGTTAATTTCTCCGAGGAGGAGAAACTGGGTGCCACGGTTTTGGCGAAACTCGAGTACTTCAATCCCGCCGGCAGCGTCAAGGACAGAATTGCCAAGGCAATGATTGACGAGGCCGAGGCAAAAGGCCTTCTCAAACCCGATTCGGTCATCATCGAGCCCACCAGCGGCAACACCGGTATCGGTTTGTCGGCCGTCGCGGCATCGCGCGGATACCGCATCATTTTGACCATGCCCGAAACCATGAGCGTCGAGCGTCGCAACCTGCTTAAGGCATACGGTGCCGAGTTGGTATTGACCGACGGTGCAAAGGGCATGAAGGGCGCCATCGAAAAAGCCAAGGAGCTGGCAGCCGAGACACCCGGTAGCTTTATTCCCAGTCAGTTTACCAACCCGGCCAATCCGGCCATCCATCGCGCGACCACCGGCCCCGAGATTTGGGCGGACACCGAGGGTAAAGTCGATATCTTTGTTGCGGGTGTCGGTACCGGCGGTACCGTTACCGGTGTCGGCGAGTTTTTGAAATCTCAAAACCCCAACGTCAAGGTTGTGGCCGTCGAGCCTGCCGGATCCCCGGTCTTGTCCAAGGGTACTCCCGGACCCCATAAGATCCAGGGTATCGGTGCCGGTTTTGTTCCGGATACCCTGAACACCTCCGTCTATGACGAGATCATCGCCGTGGAAAACGAAGACGCGTTTGCAACCGGCAGAGCTTTGGCCCGCAAGGAAGGCCTGCTCGTCGGCAT
>JAGCZM010000147.1 GCA_017960005.1 Eggerthellaceae bacterium | reverse complement strand
CGATCTCGCAAAAAGCGGAGCCGATACTGCGACAAACAAAAATACAGCTCAGATCTTCTGTACGTTGCTGGCCTGCAATTTTCCGTTCTGGCCGGTAGTCACTTCAAAAGATACTTTCTGGCCTTCTTCCAGGGTCTTAAACCCTTCCATCTTGATTTCGGAGAAGTGGACAAAAAGATCTTCGCCCCCCTCCTGGGAAATAAACCCATAGCCCTTTTCAGGGTTAAACCACTTTACGGTACCCTCCGCCATATCCAATCCTCTTTCTTCTCACGCAGCAACGTCGCAGAAAACTCTTTGGGTAAGCGACGGCAAACAAGCCCCTACCAGGAGGCGCGTGTATACCATATCACATATATTTTCGATTTTGTTTTACGAAACAAAAACTTGGGGGTGAGATGCCTTGTTCTGACCCCCAAAATACTATTCTGAACTGCGGTTATTATTCTTTTTCATGGAAGGAAAGGCCCAGGTGTTCGAATGCCGAATGGGTCGCCTGACGGCCTTTCGGGGTGCGTACCAACAACCCTTGCTGCATGAGATAAGGCTCGTAAACATCCTCCACCGTATCGGGTTCTTCGCTGAGTGCCGAGGCCAATGTCGTCAGGCCGACCGGACGTCCGCAGAACTGTTTGCACAGCAGCTCCAAAATCCTGTTGTCAATGGTATCCAGTCCAAGCTCATCCACTTCGAAAAACTCCAAAGCTTCCGCAGCCACATCTTTATCGATCGTATCTTTGCCGTTTACCTGAGCCCAATCGCGGACACGCTTTAAGAGCCTGTTTGCCAAACGGGGTGTTCCCCTGCCACGACGGGCGATTTCCACGGCACCCGACTCGGTGATGGGAACGGATAAAATCGATGCCGAACGCATGACAATCAAACCGAGCTCTTCGGGAGTGTAATACTGCAAACGGTATGCGATACCGAAACGATCGCGCAACGGACCCGAAAGCAAACCGGTTCTCGTCGTGGCTCCGATCAGGGTAAAGTGAGGAATATCAAGGCGAATGCTTCGCGCTGCGGGGCCTTTGCCCACCACAATGTCCAATACATAATCTTCCATCGCCGAATACAAAACTTCTTCGATCATGCGATTCATGCGATGAATCTCATCGATGAACAAAACGTCGCCCTCTTCCAAATTGGTGAGTATTGCCGCCAAATCGCCAGTTCGCTCTATCGCCGGACCGCTCGTGGTTCGAATGGCGGAACCGAGTTCGTTTGCCACAACCGTCGCAAGGGTGGTCTTACCCAACCCGGGAGGCCCGGAAAACAAAATATGATCGAGCGTATCATGGCGCTCAAGCGATGCCTTGATCAACACTTCAAGACTTTCCTTGACTCTGGTTTGGCCCATATAGTCGCTCAAAAGTTTGGGTCGCAAGCTGCGGTCAAGCGCCAAATCGTCTTCGGTCAGCTCGGCAGCCACCGTACGCTTTGCCGAATTGTTTTGACTCATTGCGTCGAATGCGATGCCTTCAATGAATACTTCTGCCACGATGACTCCTCAAACAACCTAACCCAAACGCTTTAAGGCGTAATTCAACAATTCCTGCTCGGATAAACCGGGGTCGGCTCCCTGCATGGCAAGTTTGATCTCTCCCTGCACGAAACCCAAGGAAAGCAAATCCTCATATATGGCCTTTGTTACGGTCTCGGGGCTTAGATATGAACCGACAGTCTTTGCCGAGGCATCCGCGTCATACGAATCTCCGAGCACCGAGGAACCGTCGAATTTGCCCGACAACTCCAAAATGATACGCTGCGCAGTCTTTTTGCCGATGCCCGGAACCCCGGAAATCATCTCGTCGTCGCGACGTATGACGGCAGCACCGATATCGGAAGGGCTCAGCACGGAAAGCGCGGCAAGGGCAACCTTGGGGCCGACACCCGATACCGAAATCAGTTTCTCGAACACCCATTTGGCTTCGCTTTCCAAAAAACCGTAGAGCGCCACGCCGTTTTCCGTGACATGCATGTATGTCAAAACGCGCGCCTCGTCCCCGGTCTGGCATTTTGCCAAATCAAAGGTGCTCATGAACACTTCATAACCCACCCCATTGACGTTGATATATGCCGAAAACGGGGTTTTGCCTTCGACGATGCCTTTCAGAAAAGCAATCATTGCCACCTTGCCTTTACTCGGTTTGTCGGACAACCGGTCCCATCACCGCAAAACATATGGCGGCAGCCAATGCGTCCGCCGCATGATCGGGCTTGGGAACGGACTCCAATCTGAGAATCTGTTTGACCATATACTGGACCTGCGCTTTATCGGCTTTACCCACACCGACAACCGATGCCTTGATTTGATTGGG
>JAGCZM010000146.1 GCA_017960005.1 Eggerthellaceae bacterium | reverse complement strand
CCCATGCGGGCACCGAGTGCCTGGATAACCTTTAAGGCAACACCGACACCGGCAAGCACGCTGCTTTCGCAAGAAGGATCGAGTTTGGGGTCGGCAACGGGAATGTTCTCGGGCACCAGATCGGCAGGCTCGTGATGATCGGTGATTAAAAGCTCTATCCCGTCTTTCTCCAAAAGGACGGCTTCGTTTTTGGAAGCGATACCGCAGTCGACGGTCACGATGACGTCGGGTTTATAGGTTTTTGCACGCTCGATGGATGCTTCGCTGAGTCCGTATCCCTCATCGAAACGCATGGGAATGAAGGGCGTCACGCGTGCGCCGAGCGATTGAAGACCGCGCGCCATAACCGTCGTGGCCGAAATTCCGTCCAAATCGAAGTCCCCGAACACCAGGATGTGTTTGCAATTGCGTACGGCAATTTCGAGACGATCGACCACCTCGGCCAATCCGGGTATCTCGTAGGGATTTCTCCAGTCGCGCTCCAGGTTCGGATGCAGGAATACCCGTGCTTTTTCGGGAGAATCTATTCCTCTCGAAACCATGACACGGGCCATGAACGCCGGAATATCCAGTTGTTGTGTGATTTGCGCAACTGCCGATGCATCGGCGGTGCGAACCTTGAATTGCGCACACATGATTTTTGACGCCTCACTCAAATACTTGTTTTTCAAGGGGGTATTTTCTCACAATCGCATAGCGCTGTCATCTTTCGGACCAACGACAGGAGGTTGAGAACTATTCGTTTTTCGATGCGGAAACTACATGCCCAAGCGCTCGGCAGTCTCGAGCCATTGGTTTTCGAGAGAATCGATACGTGCGGTTATCTCGTCTATGTCGGATTGCTGTTTGCCCAAAGAAACATAATCGGTTGCGGGCATCTCCATCATCGCATCTTTGAGGGTTTCTCTCTTTTTCTTGAGCGTGGATATTTGCTTTTCCAAAGAGAGCATCGATTTGCGAAGTTCCCGTTTTTCCTTCTCGCCGAGCTCGGATTCAGATGAGACGGATACCGGCGCCTCCTTAAGCGGCTTTTCGAAATCCTTTGAAGAAAACGCCTCTTTCATGTATTGATCGAGGCCTCCCGGAAGATGGCGAAGCACCCCGTTTTCCAAAAGATATTGGTTGTCACTGACCCTTTCCATGAGATAGCGGTCGTGAGTGACGATGATCAAAGAGCCCGGCCATCCGTCCAGCAAATCCTCCATGGCCGCCAGCATATCGACATCCAAATCGTTTCCGGGTTCGTCCAATATGAGTACGTTGGGCTGATCGAGCAAAATGAGCATCAGCGCAAGGCGTCGCTTTTGGCCTCCGGACAAATCGCAGACCGGATCGTTTAAATCGGCATTGGTAAATCCCAAACGCTCGAGCAGCTGCGCGGGGGTCTGTTCTTTGCCGTCAAGCATCCCCCGTCCACCATAGCGGCCGATGACCGTATACACACGCGCATTGCCGTATGCGCTTAATTCTTCCAAGTTTTGGGAAAGGTATGCGAAACGAACCGTTTTGCCGATTTTGACAAGACCGTGATTCGGAATAATCTTTCCCTGCAGCAATTTGAGAAGCGTTGTTTTGCCTGCTCCGTTTTCTCCCAAGATACCGATACGGTCTCCCGGTCTGACAGAAAAATTCATGTCGGAAACGATGCGTTTACCGTCCAAATCCAAAGAGATGCCTTCGCAGTCGATGACTTGTTTGCCGATACGGGCCATGGCCATGCGCTTGAGTTCCAAGGTGTTGCGCAACTCGGGCACATCGGCAATCAATGCCCGTGCCGCTTCCACATGAAACTTCGGCTTGGTGGCACGCGCACGCGCTCCCCTGCTGAGCCATGCCAACTCGCGACGAAGCAGATTTCTCCTCTTTTCTTCGGCAACGGCGGCAAGGCGGGCCCGCTCGACGCGCTGCATCGTGTATGCGGAAAACCCTCCTTCAAAGGTTTCAACGCCTCCGCCGTAAACTTCCCACATACCCATGCAAACCTCATCCAAAAACCAGCGGTCGTGAGTAACGACGGCCAGCGCGCCCTGTCCTTGTTTGAATACGGTTTTGAGATGATTTGCAAGCCACGCGATGGTTTTCATATCAAGATGATTGGTCGGCTCGTCCAAAAGCAAGATATCCCAATCGCCTGCCAAAAGCCGTGCCAAATCAAGACGCCTTCTTTGTCCTCCCGAAAGCTTTCCCACCTTCGCATCAAAAGAAACGTCGCCGATGAGCGCATCGATGAGCTCACGTATCCGTGCCGAGCCCATCAGCTCATACGCGGGAGTGTCACCGAACAAAACATGGGATACCGTTTCTTTGTCATCGAACGCGTCGTTTTGAAACAACATCCCCACCGAAACCCCTCGGGTGCGTATGACGCGTCCCTCATCGGGCAAAAGATCTCCCGCAAGCAAACGAAGCAGCGTGGATTTGCCGTCGCCGTTTTGCCCGACGATGCCGATACGACATCCGTCGGATAGGCCCACGGAAACCTTATCGAATACCTTTTTGGTGGGAAATTCGAGACTTATTTTTTCGCAACCGAGAAGAAATGCCATGATTGTTTGGGCAATCAGTTAAACGTTTGCTGGGTTTTGATCAGACCCTCGTCAACCAAGGACAATGCGGCTTTGGCGGCACGATCGAGCGCGTCTTTAAACGCCTCATCGTCGCTTCCCTTGGGGCTGGACAACACGTAATCGGCAACGGAAGCGTGCTCGTTTCCGCGTCCCACGCCGACACGCACCCGGTACCAATCAGCCGTGCAGAGTTTATCGATGATGGAGCGAAGGCCGTTATGCCCCGCATGACCGCCACCGAACTTGACGCGGATGGTTTGCCCGTCCAAGTCTATTTCATCATGAATGACGATGAGATGATCGACATCGATTTCGTACTTGGCCAAAAGCTGTTTG
>JAGCZM010000145.1 GCA_017960005.1 Eggerthellaceae bacterium | reverse complement strand
GTCACGGCGATACCGTCCATATCGCTCCAAGAAAGCTTTTCGATACCGAGGTTTATCGCGGCGATGCGCAGGCATTCCTCGCATACACCGCAAATGGCCTCGATATGTTTTCTGCCGGCGATTTCGGGAACGACACCACCGAATCGGGCATGGAAATCTATCTGGGATGCAACCACATCGGCAATCAGATTGCCGTTTCCGTCTGTAATGGCGGCCGCCGTCTCGTCGCAGGATGTCTCTATGGCAAAGATATAAGGGGCGGGATGCTCTTTTTTGACATCGGATGTCAATGCCGACGAGCGATAACGCATGCCCGCGACATCCCGAGTCAAATAGGGCAAAGGACCGCTCATGATGACGGCGTCTTCCCCATCCGAGTAATAGCGGGGACGCACCCCCTCTTTTGCAAGACCGACGGATTTATAAAACGATTGGGCTCCCTCATTGGAAACACGCACTTCCAAAGAGGCGGTTTTGGCACCCAAATCCCTCGCATCGGAGGCAACGCAGGACAAAAGCTTGGCCGCGATTCCTTTTCTTTGAAAACCCTTCGACACCGCGACCTTTAATATCTGCATGTCGCCGTCGACGATGAGCGCTCCGGCATAACCGACAAGTTTGCCGTCGATGAGCGGATCGGGTTGCAGGTACGCGGCCCACCAGGAGCGGTCTTTTCTCCCGATCTCGTCGGCAACCATCTCCGTGTTCCACGCATCGCTTCCCATCAACAGCTCTTCGAGGAAAGCGACGTCTTTCGCATGCTCTTTGTCGAGCGGTTTATAAGAAATGCCGTCCTCGTCCGCAGGTGCGTTGAGCACGCTTGTACTGCTCATGGTTTCGTGGGAACGTTTTTGCGCAAAGCGCGCACGCTCTCCTTCTTCGGCATCGGACAGTCTCGTATACACGGGAAGCGCGTAACCGGGATCGTGACGCTTTCCGTCGAACACGTCCGCTTCGTTTGTTTCAATCATCCGATTGAGCGTGGCGATCAATCCTTGCGCCGAAGGCTCCCATGTCTCTTTTTCCAAAACGCATCCCGCAGATGAGATTTCGTCAAAGTATTTGGACAGGGCATCTCCGGTTATCTTGGTATCTTGCGAAGCGATTCTCCCGACAAAGGATTCGAGAGATTCCACCGTATCGGCGCTTTGACGGATAGCGCCCCCGTCGTCGAGTATATAGTCGACGGGATAGACTTCATGACGCATGGCATCTGCCGCAACCGTCAGCTTTCCTCTGACGCCGGCAAGCTGTGCCCCGAACGCAACCGCATCGATGGTCGATATCGTGATGAGAGGAAGACAAAGAGCCGACGCCATGCCTTTGGCGGTGGCAAGGGCGATACGCACGCCGGTAAAAGAGCCCGGTCCTTTGCCGCAGGCAATGCAGGCAATCTCTTGTTTGCCCACCTTTGCCTTATCCAAAACCTCGTCTATCGTCAAAATCAGTTGAGTATTGGAAGAGCGATGCGCGGGTTTGTCGATACCGCACACAAAGGAAAGGCTTTTGTCGGCATTGATGCGGCCCAAGCCCACGGCTATACGCTCGTTGGCCGTGTCAAAGGCCAACACGTATTGTTTGATCGGGTGTTTGTCTTCGGAGTTCATACGATGGTCGCCCATCAGCCGGGTCCTAATACAGTGTGGTTTTGCTCAAACGCGTACGGGAATCCTGTGCCCAAACGAACAGCATTTGACGGGAACGCTCTCCCACCGAATGCGCTATCAAAACCCTGTCCTCGCCTTCGACCTGGATATCGATATGCAGATACCCGTAAGGCATCACATCCGGAAACTTGTTGCCCCATTCTATAAACGATACCCCGTCACCTTCCAGCGTCTCGAAGTATCCGATATCCTCGAGCTGATGGGGATCGTCCAACCGATACAGATCGAAATGATAAAGCGGCAGTCTTCCCGTCGTGTACGAAAGCAAAATGTTAAACGTCGGGCTGATCACCTGGTCTTGAATACCGAGGGCCTCCGCGACACCTTGCACGAACTGGGTTTTGCCCGCACCGAGACCGCCGGTGAGGATAACCACATCACCGGGATGAAGGTATTGCGCCAAGGTGGCAGCCAATTGCTTGGTTGCTTCAACGGTGGTGAGACGCCTTGTATATGTCAGACCATTAGCCATGCCGTGTAGTTTACCGCAAATATCGCTTTGTTATTTTGCTTCACCGCTTTGTTTTTTGGCTCTGGTCGCATGGCAGTAGTACATGACGATGCCAACCAAGGCACCGCCGACGATGTTACCCAAGGTAACGGGAATCAAATTATTGACAAAGAACGCCCCGAACTCCAACACCGCGGTGTTGATACCCGCGTCCGCAATCATGCCGGCATACGCGGGATTTAGGAATGCGAAAATTCCCGCGGGGATGTAATACATGTTGGCAACACAGTGCTCAAAGCCGGCGGTAACGAAGGCACAGATCGGGAAGAAGATACCCAAGATCTTGCCGGCGATATCCTGCGCGCAACCGGCGATATACACGGCGATGCAAACAAGGATGTTGCAAAAGATACCGAGCACAAATGCGTTTATCCAAGGAAGCGATGCTTTGGCAGCCGCAATCTTGGCGGTATAGACGGCCAAAGCGCCCGCACCGATGTTGAACTGTCCGAAGAAAGCCATCAAAGCGGCCAGTGCGACGGCACCCACAAAATTGCCGATGAACACGATGATCCAGTTTCTTCCGAGCTGTCCCCAGGTGATGCGCTTGTCGATGGCGGCAGTGACCATCAAGGCATTGCCGGTAAAAAGCTCGGTACCGAGCAAAATGACCATCATCAAGCCCAACGGGAAGATGGCACCGGTCACGAAGCGAACCATACCGGCGTCGGTCAATGCGTGTGCCGCAGTTGAGCTGACCAGCGCGCCGAATCCGATGAGCATGCCGGCCGCGATACCCAACACGAACAATCTCCACCACGAAGACGTTGCCTTACCGACGGAAGCGTTCATGTAATTGTCGGTTGTTTCTTTCGGAGAAAAAACTGCCATCTTGCATTTGTCCTTTCGAAAAATTACCTGTTTTTATGCCTCTGCAGCCTCTACGACATGCTGCATCAATATGGCGGTGGTAACCGATCCGATACCGCCGGGTACGGGCGTGATACTCACATCCATATCCGACACGTCATCGAAATCCACATCGCCGCACATGTTACCCTGCTCGTCGAAGTTCACCCCTACATCCAAGATAACCTGTCCTTCACGGAAATACTCTTTACCGTATGCCTTGGCACGACCGGTCGCACATACCACGATATCGCCTTCTTTGGTGATGTCGGATAAGTTCTTGGAGCGGCTGTGGCATATGGTGACGGTGGCGTTGCGACGAAGCAGCATCATGGATACCGGCTTGCCGATAACCAAGCTGCGTCCCACGACCACCACTCGTTTGCCCTCCGTCTCCACGCCGAAGTAATCCAACACGGCAAGACATGCCGCAGCCGTACAGGGGGCAAACCCTTTCCTGTCGGAAAATATCGCCGCAAAACTCCCGGAGCCGATGCCGTCGATGTCTTTTTCGGGAAGAAGGGCATCCATGATTGCCTGGGCATTGAGATGTTTGGGTAAAGGACAAAACATCAGGCATCCGTGGATGGATGCATCTTCGTTTATCTCTTTAACCGCCCCGAGAACCGCATCGTCGTCCGCATCCGCGGGCAGCTCGAACTTGCGTATCGCGATGCCGAGTGCCTCGGCGCGCTTGATTGCGCTGCGCTCGTAACTCAAATCATCGGATCTCTCTCCGATGCGAAGCAAAGCAAGCGTCGCCGGTTTGCCGGCATCGGCAAGAACGGATGCGCGTTTGGCGACATCCTCGTTGATGGCTGCTGCCACTTGTTTTCCACTCAAGACAATCGGCATGGTCATCTACCTCACTTGCTCGAGCACGTAAGTGTAAATCTCGTCGGCAAGCGCACATCCGCTCGCAAGCATGGCCTCGCATGCCTCGTTTAAAGATTGGGCTTTGGACGTATCGGTCATGGCTTTGGTGTTGATGAACACGTTAAAGCTCGCGCCCTGCAGCGCGGCTTTCGCAAAGACAGCGCACACACCCGCGTCGGAAACGCCCAGGCGGGTGCCGTTATGCGCCAGAAAATCGTCTTCGCGCAAGACATCCATGACGTTTTGCATGATGTCGAGCGGAACTTGGCATGCGGGAACAAGCGCTGCCTGCAGCGCCTCTTCCCTCGCCTTTTTCTCCTCATCGGTATCCTTGGGCATGGAATAGCATGCTGCCAGGGGCTTGAACACCTCGGCATCGGCACCGATGAGCGCCGTCAATTTGGCGCGCGAAGCTTCCAAGCGGGCGATACTTTCGAGAACTTGATCGTTGATGGCAACAAAGCTTTTCTTGCCTTCGGTCAAATAGCCTACCATGGCACCGAGAGCCGCGGCCAAAGCACCGCAATAAGCGCTCGCTCCGCCGCCGCCGGGCGTCGGGGCTTTACTGCTCAACTCATCCAAAAAAACGGTGTCAATCATGATGGCCTCCTAGAACAGGCCGGAAATCTTTCCCGTCTCGTCAACGTCGATACGCTCGGCCGCGGGGACCTTGGGCAAACCGGGCATGGTCATGATGTCGCCGGTCAATGCGACGACAAAGCCCGCACCCGCAGAAACTTTGATGTTTCTGACCATGATTCTGAATCCCTTCGGAGCGCCGAGCTTAAGCGGATCGTCGGAGAAGCTGTATTGGGTCTTTGCCATGCAAACGGGCATGCCGCGATAACCGAGTGCCTCAAGATGCTCGATCTCTTTCAATACCTTCGGATCGAAATCCACACCGTCGGCATGATAAATCTTGGAAGCGACCGCTTCGATCTTCTCTTTGAGACCCATGTCGTCGGGATAAGAGAAGGTAAAGTCGTTGGGAAGCTCGCACAGACGAACGACCTCGTCTGCCAAAGCAAGACCGCCTTCACCGCCCTTGGCCCACACTTCGCTCAACACGACATTGACGCCGAGTTCCTTGCACTTGGTCTCCACCAAAGCAAGCTCTGCCTCGGTATCGCTCGGGAAGCGATTGATGGCAACGACGCAAGGCAACTGATATACCTTGGTGATGTTTTCGACATGCTGAAGCAAGTTGGGCATACCGGCAGCCAAGGCTTCGAGGTTCTCGTTATTGAGGTCTGCCTTCGGAACGCCGCCGTGGTTCTTCAGGGCACGCACGGTTGCGACGATGACGACGGCATCGGGCTTAAGACCGCACAGACGGCATTTGATATCGAGGAATTTCTCCGCACCGAGATCGGCACCGAAGCCTGCCTCCGTGACGCAATAGTCACCGAGAGCCATGGCCATACGGGTTGCCATGATGGAGTTGCATCCGTGGGCGATGTTCGCGAACGGACCGCCGTGAACAAAGGAGGGGGTTCCTTCGAGGGTTTGTACCAGATTGGGTTTGAGGGCGTCCTTCAAAAGCGCGGTCATGGCACCTTGAGCGTTCAAATCGCCTGCGGTGATGGGCTTGTCATCGCGGGTGTAACCGACAACGATACGGGCCAAGCGCTCTTTAAGATCGGTGATAGAGGTTGCCAGGCAGAAGATTGCCATGATTTCGCTGGCAACGGTGATATCGAATCCGTCTTCGCGGGGAACGCCGTTTGCCTTGCCGCCCAAACCGCAAACGATGTTGCGGAGCTGACGGTCGTTCATGTCGACGCAGCGCTTCCAGGTAATCTTGCGCACATCAAAGCCGAGTGCATTGCCCTGCTGGATGTGGTTGTCGATCATCGCGGCAAGCAAATTGTTTGCCGCCCCGATGGCATGGAAGTCACCGGTAAAGTGCAAATTGATGTCCTCCATGGGAATGACCTGGGCATAACCGCCGCCCGCGGCACCGCCCTTGACGCCGAACACCGGACCCAAAGAAGGCTCGCGCAAAGCAACGACAACCTTCTTGCCCCTCTTGGACAAAGCGTCGGACAAACCGACGGTCGTGGTGGTCTTGCCCTCACCTGCGGGGGTGGGGTTGATGGCGGTAACCAAGATGAGTTTACCCGGCTTGTGCTGTTTTTCGCGAAGCAGGTTGTAGTCGATCTTTGCCTTGTAAGGTCCGTAGTATTCGACGTATTTCTCGTCGATACCGATCCCCTCGGCAACGTCATGGATATGACGCGGTTTTGTCGCTTGAGCAATCTCGATATCGGACAGCATAAAACCCTTCTTTCCGGAATCGATATCCTTCGATTCCTTTGTCTGTATACCCTCAATAATCAATGTTTTGATAATTAAAAATATGTGCGAATTTTACTTTATTCGTTATAAGAAAACGTACCGATGAACCCCTGAACAGAAAGGTACACAAGATAAACGGCAAACCCCGCTTCTTTTGTCTTCAAAACCGACAAAAGACGCACATTCGGCGGGGTTTGCCTACAGTGATCGGGTTGATGATGACAACGAATCCGCCAGAAGACGAAGACCGTGCAAGGTCAAGTCGGTATCGACGGAAGTGATGGTTTGAGAAAGGGGCGCGACGCGCTTGGCAAACCCGCCGGTCGCCACC
>JAGCZM010000144.1 GCA_017960005.1 Eggerthellaceae bacterium | reverse complement strand
ATGTCCGGATTGCACGGCAACCCGATTCTCGATAAGCAACTCAAACGGATCGGTATTTGTGGGCATGGCGCTTCCCAACAGCAAAGCTCTGTCGTCGACCTCGAATCCTTCTGCCTTGACAAAGGTGGGATTCTTTCTCGACACCGTGACCGTATGGGCGCCTTCCCAGGATTTGGGAACGGGGATCGATACGGCGTATACGGCGGTTTTGCCGGGAGCAAGCTCGTAGGCGGGTAATACACCCGTCAAAGCTCCCGAAGTCTCCTCCGATGCAAGAGATCCGTCGTTTTTGACGGTATGACCAAAAACGGGACCTTCGTCAAACGATGCCGATGCGCAAACGCTTGTATCCCCGTCCACCTCGACGGGTCTGTTCCATACCGAAGGCTGCAAGCTGTCGGCATTAAATTCGAGCTTTGAAGTGGCGACCACGACACCGCCCTCATCGATCATATCGACATCCACGCCGGTCAGATGCACGTTGCCGTCGTTTCTGACGGTGAGCAGGAAACGGGCGTTTCCGCCGGCGGGGACAAGCGGTGTTGTGGTGGTTGCCGCAATCATGGTGGGAGCAGCCACCGCGGGAACGGCCACATACCAAAGCGATGCCCGACTGGACGGCAAGTTGTTCAATGAGGTGATGAGGAAGGCCATCGCCTTGGTCGAAGACAGCGCGTATGAGATATGCTCGGCACTGTGCGGCAGATTGGCAAGCACGTACGGGTCGGAGAACTTCCCATCGAACAGCTTGGATGCCATGATGTGGTTTTCCGAAACGGATGAAGGCTTTGCTTTGCCGCCATCGTCATAGGAGTATCCGGCGACACCGTAGCGGTTATCCCCGTAATACAAGATGGTACCGGTGTCATCCGTCCCGAACGAGTCGACCGCAAAATCAAATTCCCCGAGTTTCTCAAACGAGAACAAATCGGTCCTCCATGTACCCATACCGATGTGATAAAGCCTGTCTTGGTATGATGCCAAAAAGCCCGTATGCCCCTCTCCCACCCAGGGAGTCAGTCTGCCGGTCATGGGATGGATACCCTTGATATGGGCCTGACTCATAAACGGATCCATTCCGGAGAGTTTGATGATGCTGATATATGCCGAAGTCGTTCCCTGCTGTCCTCTGATTGCGAAGTGCAAATGGTAGGTGTCGTCATATGCGCCCCGCTCGCGACCGGTAACCAAGTCATAAGCGGTGTTGTCGGGAAGCGGACCCATGACGGTTTCGACATTGGGCATCAGGATGCCTTTTTCGTAAACGATTGCAGCGCCGACGGCAACCTTTGCATCGGGAGAATCTATCGAGACGTTTTCTCGGTCGGTAAAGCGATGCAACCAAGAAACCGCAACGATGGGATTGCCGTTTTCGTCATTGCGGACATAGGTGATATTGGGACAGAAATCCGCGTTTGCGATACCTCGGAAGGTATTCTCGTTAACGGCTTTCCAGGTATGCTTTTTCCATGTTTGGACAATACCGTGGCGCATATCCAAATCGTAATACGTGAAAAACAGATTCTCAAGCGCGTCATACGGTGTGGCACCGGCTTCGGTGCTGCGGGTGCCGGAAATCATAAACACGTAAAAATGGCTTCTGTCTTCGTTGGTGGTGACATCGAAGTCATAATCGAACAAATCGGCACGCGGCACTTCCGAGATACCGGTTTCAAACTCAAGAGAGCGTGCCGGAGACAAAACGCCCTGGGAGAGATCCTGATAAACCAAGCGGGTTCTCATCTCTCCGTTGACGGAGACACTCGCGATTCTGAACACATACGGAATATCGATACCCGCAGAGGTTTGCGGATTGGCACATGTCACCAACTTCACACGCGCATCGGAAAACACGTTATCCTCAAGCAGGATGTCGGCCGTGGGCCATATGCCGCTTGCGGACACATCACGCCTGTCGGCTCCCACCTCGGCGTTTACCCGCGTACCTTCGCGAAGAAGAATTTGATTCCAGGGAACGCCTTCTTGCATGTCATACACGAAATTATCATCCCAAGGATAGAGCTTTGCATCGTATCCGTCTCGTTCTTCGGGTACCGATACGGTAACGGCCGACCCGAAGTCATAGACAGGCCCTTCTGTCAGCAGATGCACGACATTGAGTTCCTTGGTTGCGGCAAGCTCCTCCATGGTAACCGGGGTGGCTTCGCGATAAAGCTTTGTCCAAAGCGAGCTCGTCGCGTCGGCAAACACCCCGTTTCCTTTTGTGTTGGTATATGTAAAACCACCATCGGACAGACGATAGTCGTCAAAGCCTTCGGGAAGTACGTTTTGCGGGGCATCGCTTAAATAACCGACAGCTTTGCCCTTCCAGTTGTCTTTGTAGTTGGGCTCCGAAAAACTCCAAAACACTCCGGACCATTTAAAGAGGAAGAACTGTATCTCCACCGCCGCGCTTCCGGAGAACCCGATGATGGTATGCGGCGAAGGAAGCGATTTGTCGGGACGGGGTGTTATGCCCATATACATCATCATACCCAGCGTACCGCGCGCACCCACCGATGCCACGCCCGCAAATCCCACTCCCGCCGAAATCGTTCCGGAGAGATTGGTGGTGATGGTAAAACCGGTGTTGCCGTAATCCCAGTCGTAGGTGGAAAAATCAAACGCGTCAGTTGCGGTAAAACCGCCACCCACCACTTGCATGATGGCATTGGCATTGATGTTGATTCCCAAAAATACGGGTACGGGTCCCAAGAAGAATTGCTCGGTTGCCCCGAACAACACCTCAAACAAACCCAGGATGGAAGTATCTCCGCTCCATGAGCCTTTATCCCAATCCCACTTGGCGGCGGCGGTAAAACGCGCACTGAAGGTTGCCGAAAGAGAAGGTGTAAACGCAACGTGAGAAAACAGCGATCCCGCAGAAAGTTTGTCGAGAGCATTAAACACCTTGGCAAACGACTCTTCGGCAAAATTGTTGTATTGGGAGGAAGCATCGGCGTAGGTATGGACGCCCCATTTTTCATCGGAGGTGTCGCCGGCATCGGATCGATACCCAATCTGGGGTGTCTTGTATGCGAAATACAGATATCCGAACGGATCGATGACAAACGTAAATCTCGTTCTCGGCGTCCACATGCTGAGATTTTGCCCCGAGAAAAACGGTACGAAGTTGGGAATCTTGACAGAGTACGCATCCGGTGTTGTGGTTGCGTTTATGGGTGAGACTTCACAATTGTCTTGCTTTTCCAAGGAAGCGCTCACGCCTGGTTTTATCTGCAATGCGATGGGAAACTCATACGTGATACCCGCCGTCTCCATCCTCATGCAAAACTCTTGATCGACGGGCAGTGCCTGTGCGCTGCCATCAAGTAAGTACCTGCCTGTCATCTTGGCTTTCGCCACACCGGATGCGGGCAAAAGTTCGACGGAGTCATATACGATACCGGTATCTTTTGAGCGCAAAGACAGAGTCGCTTTGCTTTGCAAATCGCGGATTTCAACCTCGATGGGAGCAAGCACGTCGTTTGCCTCGGTTGAGACGAATGCGTTTTTGAGATAGAGCACATCCCATTCATCAAACGACACCATACTCGGATAAGGACGGTTTTGCTCGCGTATGCGTGTCGGTGCCTCGAATGCGCTTCCGCCCTCGATGCGACCCAACGCAATATGGAATTCGCGATAACCACTGGCAACGATGTCGATGGTTCCGTTAAACCCGTAGGTGCCGTCATCTCGGTTTTCGGACAAGTCGGCGATGTTGATTATGGCGATGCCGTTTTGCTTGGAATAGTCATCCTTCACGCGACCGTTATAACGCGATTTGACCGTGACGTGCGCACCTGCGATGGGTATGCCCGCACCGTTTGTGATATCCGTT
>JAGCZM010000143.1 GCA_017960005.1 Eggerthellaceae bacterium | reverse complement strand
CGAGCAATGGGGGAGGAGATTTTGGCAATCGCGCCATGCAGAAGCGTCCATACCCTGTTTATGAAAAAACCAATCGACATTGCTTTTGTAGATAAGAGGGCAATGGTTTTGAAAAGCTACAGCAATGTTACACCGGGCAAGTTTCTCAAAGCCCGAAAAGCAGTGTTGGTATTGGAGAGATTCCATACTGCAGGGCCTTGGCTTGTCGCCGGTACAACATTGTCCGAACTTATGCACGATGAAGCGTTGTGTAAATACCTATCGAAAGGAGAGTCGTCGAATGAAGATATGTCCGGTGTGCAACAGTAAAGTATTTGATGATATGGATATGTGTTACAACTGTCTGTCACCTTTTTCCGAAAACCAACCCAAAGAACCAAGCGGGTTTTCCCGAGAGGATTTCGATTTCCTTTTGGAGGAGTATGCGGCGCAGCGGGATATGTTTGAGCGCGAATGGGAGGATTACGAGAACGATTCGAGGTATGCGTTTAGCCCGCAAGATACCGGAACCGATGTTTTGAACTTTTCCAAGGGAGGAGAGGGATTGCGGATTGTTATCAATATTCCGACTGAGGTAGTTGCGCGGGTTTAAAATGTAGCAATGCAAAAAGAAAGAAGACATATGGGTTATGTCGGTCTGGGTTTTATGGCCACGGCCTGGATGACAACGGTATGGATCGGCACCGATATGTTCTTACCCGCACTTCCGACCATGGTTGAGGAACTCTCGGCAAGTCAAACCCTCGTCAACATGATTATCTTCGTGTATGAGATCGCATTGGCGATAGGTGCGTTAATCGGCGGCTCCATTTCCGATAGGCTCGGACGAAGAGTTCCCATGCTTAACGGCGCAGCCATGTTTTCCTTCTTCACTTTGCTCGGTGCTTTGGTTTCTGATATTTGGGTTTTACTGGTGGCGCGCGCCATATCCGGATTCGGTGGAGGTGTCATCTGCGCCGCCGTCATGGCTATCCTTAAAGACGAGATGGGCGAGGGTCCCCAGTTGGATAAGGCCGTTACGCTCAGCCAGTCATTTGTGGCGGTCGGCCCCATTGTCGCTCCGTTTGTCGGCTCGCTGATGCTCGGTATGACAGGATGGCACGGGATTTTCCTTGTTTTGGCCGGATTCAGTTTCGTGCTTGGTGTTTGGTATGCGTTCCAGCCGGAGAGCTTGCCGATTGAAAAGCGCGCCAAGGTGAGCATCATCCGATCCCTTGGTTTGGTTTTCGACGTTGCCAAGAACAAATCGTTTACGGTCTTTCTGTTTATGGCGGCGATGCCGGTATTGGGGGTGGGCGTGTTTATCGCAACCTCTTCGTACATCATCATCGAGGACTTCGGGTTGGATACCTTCGGATACAGCGTTTGTTATGGCATTGCGGGTTTGGTTTCCGTTTCGGCACCGTTTGTCTATCTGTGGTTGAGCAGACATTTCTCCAGCAAGCGTATGGGATTTGCCATCTGCTCGATATTCCTAATAAGCGCTTTGTTGGTTCTCGGAATCGGGCCGTTGGGCATTGTGTTGTTGGTACTGTCACTGGTGCCGTTTTACTTGGCCGAAGGAATGATGAGGCCGTATGCATGCCTTGTTTTGCTCCGCGCCGAGAAAGAGCACACGGGGTCGGCATCCGCTTTGATCAATTTTGCCCTCAATCTGTTTTGCGCCCTCGGTGTTCCCGTGGCTTCCATTCCACTTTGGGGAGGGCATTATGGCAGTTTTGCATGGCCGTTGATAATTCTGGCCGTGATATCTTTTGCGACATATCTGTTTCTTATCTTTGCCATGAAGTCGGAGATCGTAAAAGATTAAGCGATTTAATCGGAGGTAGTTGTATGAGAATTGCGGTGCCGAGCGAATCGGCCGAAGGATTGAAGGCCCAAAGAAGCGGGCACTTCGGACATGCGGCTTACTTTGCCGTGGTTGATATTCAAGACGGAGTTGTCCGAGACGTCGAGACAGTCAAAAACATCGACCACGATGCTTATGGCTGCGGTGGTGTGATTGATTACGTGAGTGGATTGGGCGTTGACGCGATATTGACTGCGGGTATGGGTCCGCGCCCGTTTTCTCGGTTTACCGAAGCGGGGATAACCGTTTATCACGAGACCACCAAGCCCATCGTGGGCGATGCGATAGAGCTCTTCATCAAAGGTGAGGTTGAACCGATGGATCCCGATTTTGCCTGCAGACATTAAGAAAGGGCCATGCGGCCCTTTTTTATACGATGAAGCGACTTTTACGGGCGTCTTTCCCGTTTATGGGGCCATCGGGTCCCAACTTGGGGCCGTTTGTTAAGAAAAACGTGCAGAAACGGCATTCGTCGTTGAGGGCAGCACTGTAATCGAGCTCTGGGTTGAGAAGTAATTCTATATCGGAGCAGACTTCATGGGTTGCTCGGTCGCATGCCGCAAACCTGCAATCGGCGGGGCAGGATTCGCCCGGCGCATTATGAGGGCAGCGACTTTGCATTTCTTCGTCACAGCCGCGCTTTTCCCAGCAAAAAGCCATATCAGTTATCCTTGTTTGAAGGTATGTAGTAATCAACGCCCAGCGCAATATAGAGCGTCGTATCGAATCGATAATCGTCACCGCCGTTGATAAGGCGGCCTGCTCCGATGGTATTGATGACTGCTTGACCGGCAGCGATGTATTGTTCGTCGTGGTATACAACCAAGGTTTCCGGATAGTTGACGCCATCCTCGACATTTGCGACATTGGATACCGTGAATCCGGCTTCACGCAAAACCTGTGCACAATAGGCCGCGACACCTTCGGTGCTGTTGGCGTTTCTCACGTCGATGGTGATGGATGCACGATCAAAATCCTGGTCGATGTCTTGGACATAAGAGGGGTCGAGCCCCGCCACAAAACGTTCTTTGATACGGCTCCATTCGTTAGTGGTCGCAACGTAGTAATCGATATTGTTTGTCGTGACGATGGAGCCCGGTATGCATGCGCGGCCCATATCGATTGCGGCTATCGAACGGAATTCGTTTGCATAGCGGATGATGTCGTATATGGTCAAATCCGTCTCAAAATACTTCGAGAGCTCATCCAAACGCAAAATGAAGGGCACTCCGCTGATCTCGAGCATGCGTGGGATAACCGAAGCGGTAAAAGACATGAGGTTTTGTGCTTGGGAATTGGTGCCTTTTGCGTAATCGGTGCAACACAAAAGAGCTTCTATGTTTTCTGCCGTGGCAATCTGGTTGCCTGCGGGGATAACGACATTGCCCTTATCATCGGTGACCTCTTCGAACAAGGTGACGGCCAAACTGCCGGAGAGTTTTGCCAGATAGGCCAAACCCTCGAGGTTGGTCTTTACATAATGGGAGATGTTGACGCCCACGTAAGTCGATATGGTGTTGATGATGGCTGCATCCCCGCCAAACGAAGATGCCTGCCACAGTTGGTAGCGGTTGTTATTGCTCAAAGTAACGCGCAGATTGGAGGGGACATAGATCATATGGATGATGCGTTTGTTCTCGTCGACACGCAAAAGAATATAAGCATGGTTGCGATAGCTGTCTTCCTCCGGGTCGATTCCCGCGGATAAGTCGGCTTCACACAAAACATAGTTGATGCCGCTTTCTCCCGAAGGCTTGAGCGCGCTTGTCGCGGTGGAGGATTTGAGTGCATATTCCGCGGTCAGGATACCATAGAAAATCGCCGTGGCAGCCGCAACTG
>JAGCZM010000142.1 GCA_017960005.1 Eggerthellaceae bacterium | reverse complement strand
CCCGCGGAGTGGATGTGGGCAGTATCAAGCATCACTCCCATGCGGGATTCGAGATAGATTATCCGGGTAAGGATTCTTACCGTCATCGTGCGGCAGGCGCAACCGAGACCATCATCGCAGCGCCCGGCCAGATGGCCCTCATGCGCACCATCCCGCATAATGCGGAAATCGAATGTTCCGAGTTGGTCAAATCCATGCCCAACCACGACATTGTCATCGTCGAGGGTTATCGGGAAAGCGGCCTTCCCATGATTGAGGTCATGAGAGCCGCAAACGAGCGTGACAGAGCGGCTGCCGATGCCTTCATCGCATGTACGGATCTGCCGGAAGTATCCGTCAAAGACAACCCGATTGCCAATAAGACGCTGGGTATTTTGACGGACATGGACGATGTCAAAAAAGCCGCGCAGAGCCGCGGCATTGCGGTATTCGACATAGACGACGTCAACGCCGTCGTCGATTTCCTGCAAACGCGCATCATCCGTCCGCGCCTGAGCGTGGTCATCCAGGCGGGCGGGGAGTCAAAGCGCATGGGTCAAAGCAAGGCTTTGGTTTCTTTTCTGGGTCGTCCGCTCATCTGTCGCATGATCGAGCGTTTGGCACCCATCGCCGATGAGTTGATCATCACCACCAACGAGGCCGACAAGCTGGCGTTTGTTCATGAGATGTATCCCGAACACGACATCCGTCTGGTACCCGACGTATGCGAGTTCAGGGGAAGCGTTCCGGGCCTGTATACCGCGTTTAAGTCGGTATCGCATCGCTATGTTGCCGTCGTAGCCTGCGATATGGTATTTGCTTCTCCGGCGCTTATCATCGATGAGGCGGTCACCTTAAAGGAGCTGGACTGCGATGCCGTCGTTCCC
The DNA here is from genome assembly GCA_017960005.1 of Eggerthellaceae bacterium. GTDB lineage: Bacteria > Actinomycetota > Coriobacteriia > Coriobacteriales > Eggerthellaceae > RGIG10264. The sequence continues at coordinate 3,027 of JAGCZM010000142.1, read as the reverse complement.
AAGAACAGCCACGGCTACGAGCCTTTCCATGGGGTATACCGTGCCGATCGTTGTCTGCCGGTGGTTGAAGCCAAACTGGCCGAAGGCGTCAGAAACGTGCAGGGTGTTCTCAAAGCACTGAACATGTTTGAGCTGTCGGGTGCACGCGTGCATGACATCGCTCCCATGGGAGGATGTTTTGTGAACGCGAACACGCCCGAAGAGCTTGCCGCATACGAGCGCATCGTCGCTGTCGATTAGCGGAATATCGGGAGTAAAAGCAGTATGGCAAACGTCGGAAGCGTCCAAGAGATTTACCGTTTTGCCCAGGACATGGGCACCAAAGCGGTCGGTGTCGTACCCGATCGCTGCGTTGCCGTGCGCAACCGCCACTCGTCGTGCCGCAAATGCGTCAGCCTGTGTCCGGCGGATGCCATCACCTTGGGCATCAACTCGATTAAGATCAATTCGCTTTCGTGCGTGGCATGCGGCGCATGCTCCACGGTATGTCCCACCGGAGCGCTTTTGTCGCTCGATCCCACCGACGATGAACTGCGCAGAAACGTGGCCTCGGCAACCATCAACGCCAAGCGTACCTGCGTGATTGCCTGTGCGCGTATGGCGGCCAAACATCTTGCCGACCCCGAGAGCTTTACCGCGGTTCCGTGTTTAAGCCGCATCGACGAAGGATTGCTTTTGGATGTCGCATCGCGCGGCATCACCGAAATCGTTTTGGTGGACGGCAACTGCAAGACCTGCAAACATCACAAAAACGATCCGCTCATCTCCTATATCCACGAAAGCGTCAACGATATTCTGGCTTCCATGGGCAGCGAAATAACCGTTTCACGTGTCAGCGAGTTTCCGGAAAAGATATTGACCGACGATGTCAGAAAAGGCGTCGGTTCCGACAGAAGAAGGGTCTTTGCCGATACCAAGGATTCGGTGAAGGTTGCCGCTTTGACCGCGGGCAAACGCTCGTTTAACGAAGCGCTCGGCATCAAGAAGAAGGAAGAATCGCTGCGCGATGTTCTCAAAATCGACTCGGACGGCAATTTCTCCCACTCTCAGCCCGCACGCCAGGTGGTTTTGCTCGATACGCTCGACGCTTTGACCCAAAAAGCCACCAAACCCGTCTCGGACAGTCTGGACAGCCGCTTTTTTGCCATGGTGACCATCGATAAGAACTTATGCAACAACTGCGGCATGTGTCTCAATTTCTGTCCTACCGGCGCGCTTACCAGAAGCAAGAAAAAGCCGATGTCGAACCCGAATGCGGGGTATTTCGAATTCTGGCCGAGCAAGTGCGTGGGATGTGACATGTGCGTGGATGCGTGCTTCCATAAGGCAATCGAGGTAAACGGTGTCGTGCCGCTGAGCAAGCTGTTCAGCTTCGAGCCGCAGTATCTTTATGTTCCCGCTCAATCAAGCAAGAAATAGGCTCCAAACCGTATGCAAAAACGGCATTGACACGTAACGTCAATGCATCGTTTCTTATGGGTTACGACACCTCGCAGGAGTATAATACGCGACGATAAATCGAAGCGTTTCAAAGGAGTTTTACATGGCAGATTGTTCTCATAACTGCGACAGCTGCAGTGTGTCCGGATGCGGCGACAGAACCTCTTCATCCGCACCCGAGAAATTGGCCACCAATGCCAAAACCAACATCAAGCACGTGGTGGCCGTCGTATCCGGCAAAGGCGGCGTCGGCAAGAGCTTGGTCACTTCCTTGCTTGCCGCACGCATGAACAAAGAGGGATTTAAAGTCGGCATTCTGGATGCCGACATCACCGGCCCCAGCATCGCTCAGACATTCGGGGCAAAAGGCATTCTTTCCTACGACAGCGTGGGTATCGTACCCGTCAGCACTCAAAGCGGTATCAAGGTCATGTCAACCAATCTGGTTTTGCCCAGAGACGACACCCCCGTTGCCTGGCGCGGTCCGGTCATCACCGGCGTCATCCGCCAATTCTGGAACGAAACCAGCTGGGGCGATTTGGATTATCTGTTCATCGACATGCCTCCCGGAACCTCCGATGTCTTTTTGACCGTGTTCCAGTTACTGCCCGTTGACGCCATCGTTACCGTTTCCTCACCGCAGGATCTTGTCGCGATGATCGTCGGAAAAGCCGTTAATCTTGCTCACAGCATGAATGTCCCCGTCGTCGGCCTTGTCGAGAACATGGCGTATTTCAAGTGTCCGGATTGCAATCACGAGCACTATGTTTTCGGGGAACCTCAGGGTAAAAAGGTAGCCGAGCACTACGGCATTCCCGCAACGGCGATGTTGCCGATGGATCCGGTCTTTGCCAAGCTTTGCGACGAGGGACGTGTTGAGGAATACGAACTCGGCGATTCCTTCGATGACGTGATTGCCGCCATCAACAAGGCATTCGAAGAAGGCAAGCAAGCCTGATTGCAACTTATCCGGCCCGGAATGAATGAGTAAGTGTCGATGCGGTCGGTTACGTATATAAACCGGCCGCATCGTTTATGAGAGCAAAGAGAGTACGTATTCGAGATGTTTCGGCTGATAGGCACATTGATCAAGGTTGTTTTGGGGGTTGCGTTTGTGGCCGCCCTCGGTATTTTGATCATCAATGTCGTCATGGTCTCTTCCACCGAAGACAGAATACTCACTCCCGTAAAAGCTGCCACGGTGGATTTCGAGGCAGACTGCATCATCGTGTTGGGCTGTTCGGTCAAACCCGACGGTACGCCTTCCGATATGCTGCGCGATCGTGTCGAGAAGGGCGTCGAGTTGTACTTCTTGGGTGTTGCTCCCAAGTTATTGATGAGCGGGGATAACTCGGATGTTCACTACAACGAGGTTGCCTGCATGAAGGAGCTTGCCATCGATTTGGGCGTTCCTTCCGAAGATATATTCACCGATCATGCCGGTTTGTCCACTTACGAAACCATGTATCGCGCCCGTGAGATATTCGGTGTGCATAAAGCCTTCATCGTCACTCAAAACTATCATCTCTATCGCAGTTTGTTCATCGCCAAGGCATTCGAAGAAGGCAAGCAAGCCTGATTGCAACT
>JAGCZM010000141.1 GCA_017960005.1 Eggerthellaceae bacterium | reverse complement strand
TATTCGTCAACCGACAAGATGGCCATGAATGCTTCTTGGGGCACTTCGACGTTGCCGATGGACTTCATGCGCTTTTTGCCCTCTTTTTGCTTTTCGAGAAGCTTGCGTTTGCGGGTGATGTCACCGCCGTAGCATTTTGCCAAAACATCTTTTCTCTTTGCTTTGACGGTCTCTCTGGCCAATACCCTACCGCCTATGGCGGCTTGTATGGGCACTTCGAACAACTGCCTGGGAATTATGCCTTTGAGATTGTTGACGAGGTTTCTGCCGCGATCGTAGGCCTTGTCCTTATGGACGATAAATGACAACGCATCGACCGTCTTTCCGGAAATCATGATATCGAGTTTGACCATCTCGGAGGGTTTGTAGCCATCGAGCTCGTAATCAAGCGAGGCATATCCTTTGGTATTGGATTTGAGCTTATCGAAATAATCCATGATCATCTCGGATAAGGGGATGTTCCAAATCATTTCGACAGTGGTTTGGCTCAGATAATTCATCGTGACGAAGGCGCCTCTGCGCGCCACCGTCAAATCCATGACCGCACCGACATAATCGGGTGGGATGAGAATATGGGTTTTGAGATAAGGCTCTTCGATATGTTGGATTTCGGAAGGATCGGGCATCTCCTGAGGCGATCTTACCGAAACCACTTCCCCGTTTGTCTTATGAACATGATATTCGACGGAAGGTGCGGTTGCCAACAAATCGAGATTGAACTCGCGCTCGAGCCTTTCTTTGACGACCTCCATATGCAAAAGCCCCAAAAAACCCACTCTGAACCCGAATCCCAAGGCGTGGGATTTTTCGGGTTCCCACACCAAAGCAGGATCGTTCAAAGCAAGTTTTTCGAGTGCTTCTTTCAGGGACTCGTATTGATCGGAATCTATCGGAAACAGTCCCGTAAACACCATGGGTTTTGCTTCACGATAGCCCGGCAAGGGCTGTGTGACGCCTTTTTCCGCGGAGGTAATGGTATCGCCCACTTTAACCTGGGATACGGATTTGAGACCGGTGACAAGATAACCCACCTCTCCTTGAGAAAGGGTTTCCGTAGGGATTTCGGCAGGATGTCTGGCACCCACCTCTTCCACCAAAGCTTCCGATCCGGTAGCCATCATCTTGATGCGGTCGCCCTTTTTGATGCAGCCGTCGACCACGCGAACCAGCGCTACCACGCCTCTGTATGCATCGAAATACGAATCGAATATCAATGCACGAAGTACTCCGTCGGGATTGCCGACGGGAGCGGGAATGTTATAAACGATTGCCTCGAGTAAATCATGTACTCCTTCGCCGGTTTTTGCCGAAGCAAGCACGGCATCGTCTGCGGGAATCGCCAACGCGTCTTCGATTTCAGCTTTGGCTTTTTGGGGATCGGCGGAAGGCAGATCGATCTTGTTGATGAGGGGAACTATTTCCAAATCGGCGTTCATGGCAAGCATGGCGTTTGCCACGGTTTGCGCTTCGACGCCCTGGGTGGCATCGACCACGAGAACGGCGCCTTCGCATGCTGCCAGCGAACGTGACACCTCATAGGTAAAATCGACATGGCCGGGCGTGTCAATCAGATTGAACTGGTATTCTTGCCCGTCATCGGCAACGTATTTGACTCTGACCGCCTGGCTTTTGATGGTGATGCCGCGCTCACGCTCGATATCCATCGAATCGAGCAATTGCTCTTTCATATCGCGGGAAGCGACGGTGCCCGTCATCTCCAATATGCGATCGGAGAGCGTTGATTTGCCGTGGTCTATATGCGCGATGATTGAGAAATTGCGTATATGCGACGAATCGATTGCCATGCGTTTTCCTGAACTTCGGTATCTTTGGGTACATCTGAAATAAATGCAAACTCATATTTTAGCAATAGCGTGACAAAACTTTGCTTTGG
>JAGCZM010000140.1 GCA_017960005.1 Eggerthellaceae bacterium | reverse complement strand
GTGATGCGGTATTTCTCAATCAAAGACAATATCTCTTCGGCATCGAAGCGATCGAAGTCATAGGCAAAGACGGTCTGTTCCATGAACCACTGGCCGTAATACTTGCCCCAAACCGCCTTGCCCCAACCGGTGTCGGCGATTGTGAAATGAATGCCGTCTTCGACGACCTGATGCCAATACTTGGCGGTCACGATATGGGCAACCGCGTATCCGGCATCGTGCAAAACCATCTTGGGATTGCCCGATGTGCCGGAAGAAAAATACATGAGCATACCATCGGTCGCTTTGGTTTCGACGCGCTTTAAACTCGGGCCGGACGATGCAACCCCTTTGTTGAAATCCAGCCATCCGCGTTTTGATGCGGAAGGAGAAATGCATGCGGAGCATACGTATTCTTCGTCATCTTTTGATGCTTCGCCTTGGATCATGATGCGCTTGATGTGCTTGAACTCGTCTTTGGCGCATACGTTTTCGACAACGGAGGCAATCTCTCCCACCGAAGTGCAAACGATTGCATCGATGGAGGCGGCCTTCAGGCGGTACTCCAAATCGTGTTCTTTGAGCATGAACGTGGCCGGAACCATCAACGCACCGAGCTTATCGAGGGCAGGCGTCACGAACCAAAACTGATAATGGCGACGCAAAATAACGAGAACCTTTGATCCTTTTTCGATCCCCAACCCTTTGAAGTAATTGGCTGTCTTGTTTGACCAATAAGTGATATCGGCAAACGTGAACGTATGCTGCTCGCCGGCGGGATTGAGCCAGATGAGAGCCTGCTTGAGAGGATCTTTGGACGATATTTCGTCGATGACGTCGTACGCGAAATTAAACGTATCCGGTACGTTGGGTACCAGCTGTTTCAGCTGTCCCGATTCGTCTCTTACCTCGGCAAGATATTTGGTTTCCAAATTCAACATAAAGCAATAACTTTCTTCGCAGACGCATTTTGCGCTTGCTCATCAATCAGGGTTTATATGAACGATTGAACCGTTTTGGATTTGCCCATCAGATGAAACGCGTGTTGGGCGGATCGATGACCACGGCCAAAAACGTGCAGGGAGCTCCGTCTATGGCAATCATGCCGTGACCCTTCCCCGAGTCATACATGATGAAGTCTCCAGGCTTCATAATCTCGATTTTATCTTCATAGGCAAACTTGAGCGTACCGCTCAGGATAAAGTCGATCTCCTGACCTTTGTGATAGGACAGATGGATCGGCTTATTCTGTTCTTCCTCGATGTAAGGAGCGGTGACGACAAAGGGCTCGGCCAACTTGTTTTTTAGACTTGCGGCTTTGTGCAAATACTCAAAGCCCGAAGAGCGCATGATGGAAAGACCTTCGCCGGATTTGACCAATTGGTATTCGTTCAAAACCGGAGCGGTACCCGTCAAAAGCTCCACCAGATCCACCTGCAATGCTTTGGCGCATTTGTGCAAGAACGTAAACGACAAATCATGCTCACCGGATTCCTGGGCGGCATACTCGATGACCGTACGACCGGTGGCTTCCGCCATTTCCTGCATGGACAAACCCAAATCCTCGCGCAGTGCAGCAATGCGATGCGCAATTTCCTTATTGTTTAATTCCATGTCAAATCTCCTTGCCTGAAATTTTTATGCAAAAGATCAGCTAAATCTTACTTTACCGCACTTGCCGCGATGGCAGGTTTTGACAAAACGCACCGTTTTATCGGCGGCGTTCATGCAAACGCACTCGGTAATGACGCTTCCGTCGACAAACTTTACCCCGGAAACCATTTCTCCGTCGGTGACGCCACATGCGATAAAGGCGGCATCATCGCTTCTCACGAGCATGTCCATGGTAAGCGGTGCATCCAAGTCGATATCGAGACC
>JAGCZM010000001.1 GCA_017960005.1 Eggerthellaceae bacterium | reverse complement strand
TTCCAAAGGAAGGCTGCTGGAAGAAAACGAAGCGCAAGATCGTTTGGTCTGCCAGCGCAATTTGGTCTTTATCCTCGATACAATCGTGCGTTTGATGCACCCGGTCATGCCTTATGTCACCGAAGAGATCTACGCGACTCTTCCCGGAAACAAGGACAGCGAGTATCTGATCGGGGCGGCATGGCCCGACAAGCAAGATTATGTCGCCTATATCGACACCGATGCCCAGCATGCCATCGACATGGTCTGCGATGCCGTATCCGCGATTCGCTCCGTGCGCTCCCGCTACGGTATTTCTCCCAAAACCGGCATGCAGGTCATCATCAACATCGCATCCCAAGACATCGATCTGCTTTGCGCCCAAAGCGCATTGATCGAGTCCATGGCAAACACTTCGTCTTTGTCCGTATCCGTCGATGCCGCCAAACCCGCGGAGTCTGCCGTGGTGTTGGCAGGCGGCATGGAGATATACGTCGTGTTGTCCGGTTTGGTGGATTTCGAGGCGGAAAAACAGCGCCTCAACAAAGAAAAGGCCGTACTTGAGGTCGATGCGAAACGTCTTGAAGGCAAGCTTTCCAACGAAGGGTATCTTTCCAAGGCCGCCCCGGAAATCATCGCCAAAGACAGAGCCAAACTCGAAGAAATCAACGATAAGCTTTCCCGTATCAACGGTCAGCTTACGGAATTATGTTAAAGGACGGCTTTTGTATTCGTACGAAGCGTGTTTGGTATAATTCATCAGCGAACTTGATGCGCATGCATGAAGGTAAGTTTTAAAGCGAGGAACAGATGACAGAGCTTTTATCGCAGTTATGGACAGAAGAACTTCAAACGGCCTTTACCGTCATTTTGGCGGCCATTGCGGTTTTGTATGTTTTGTCTATCGTATGGGTCATTCGCGACGCTTACCTGCGCGGCACGATGTGGTACATCTGGGCCGTGGTTGCGCTCATTCCTTTGTTTGGCGTCATCGCTTATTGCCTGCTTCGTCCTCCGCTGTATCAAATCGACCGCGACGAGCAAGAGCTTGAAATTGCCTTAAAGCAGCGCGAGCTCATGCATTTCGGGGAATGCGCGAACTGCGGATATCCCGTCGAATCCGATTACGCCATTTGTCCCAATTGCCAGCAGCGCCTTAAAAACCTCTGCCCGGTCTGCAATCATGCGCTCGATCCCAACTGGACCGTGTGCGCTTACTGCGCGACACCGGTATCTCCGTCGGGAAGCGTTGCGATAAACGGTATGTCGTCTTATGCCGCACGTCGTCTGCAGACAGCCATGAGCGGGGTTTCTTCTCCTGCAAGTACTCCCGTTCCCGCGCCTCAACCCACCGCGGCACGTCCCGCTGTCGCGCCTTCGGCAAGCCCCGCGCGTCCCGTTCCCGCTCCCGGCGTGAGCGCCACGCAAATTCCCGGTATTCCCGCATCTCCGCGTCCGGCAAATCCCGCGCCCGCTCAGCCCGCACCTGTGTCTGCGCCGGCGCCCGCACCGGCCAAGAGCGCTGCCGCAAGCGCAAAGCCCGCGGGCAAGCAAAACGCATCCCAGCATTAGCTGCATATAAACCCCATATAAAAAGGCGCGAGATTTATCGCGCCTTTTTGACGTTAGAAGTCCCGTTGTTTTTGTAAACACACACATAAAAGAGGAAGACATGCAAGAGTCATCGATGCTCGAAAAACTCAACAAGATAATATCCGCCTACGAGGAGCTCCAAAAGCGCATGGGCGATCCCGAGGTTTTATCCGATCAGAAGGAATACAACCGCCTTGCCAAGGAGTATGCGGGCCAAGGTCCTTTGGTTGCCAAGGCAAAGGAATATGTCGGCGCATGCAACGATCTGGTGGCCGCAAAAGAGATGCTGTCGGATGCCGACATGCATGATTTTGCCCAAGACGAAATATCTTCCATCGAAGCCAAACTTCCACAGCTGGAAGAAGACATCAAATACATGCTCATTCCGAGCGATCTCGCGGACGAAAAAGACATCATCGTCGAGATTCGTGCAGCGGCAGGCGGGGATGAGGCAGCGATATTTGCAGGCGATCTGTACAAGATGTATATGAGGTTTGCGGCCGAGCGCGGTTGGAAAACCGAAACCATGGACGTCAGCGAATCGGAGGCAGGCGGATACAAGGAGATTCAGTTCAAGGTCAAGGGAGAAAAGGTGTACTCGGTGATGAAGTTCGAATCCGGCGTGCATCGCGTACAGCGTGTTCCAAAGACCGAGAGTCAGGGACGTATCCATACCTCGACCGCGACCGTTGCGGTATTGCCCGAAGCAGACGAAGTCGAAGTCGAGATCAAAGACTCCGATATCCGTATCGACGTGTTTCGTGCGGGAGGACCGGGCGGTCAGTGCGTCAACACGACCGACTCGGCGGTACGCATCACACATCTTCCTTCCGGTCTTGTCGTGCAAAGCCAAGACCAAAAGAGCCAGTTGCAAAACAAGATAGCGGCCATGGCGGTCTTGCGTGCACGCCTTTACGAAAAAATGCTTGCCGAGCAGCAAGCCGCCGAAGGAGCCGAGCGTCTCGCGCAGATCGGAACGGGGGACCGTGCCGAAAAAATCCGCACCTACAACGCTCCCCAGGACCGTGTGACCGATCATCGCATCGGATATGACGGAACCTACAACGGCGTATTGCTCGGAGCGGGTGGAGCCGGCTTATCCGAGCTGATTACCGCTTTGCAGGCAGCCGATCGTGCCCGTCGTTTGGAAGCATCCGTTTAATTGGAGTTGTCTAAGTAGATCAGATACACATGGAAGAGACGTGGAACATAAGATCCGTTCTCGATTGGACCCAAGGTTATCTGCTTAACCACGGAATCGGGGATGCACGCAGCCAAGCGCAGCGTTTGGTGTGCCACGCTCTGTCTTTGAGCCGTGTCGATTTGTTCTTAAACCTCGACAAGCCTTTGTCGGTTGAAGAGCGCGATATATTGCGTGATGCGATAAAGCGCCGAGTAGCGGGAGAGCCGTTGCAATACATCACCGGCAAAGCCCCGTTTAGGTTTATCGATGTTATTGTGGACAAAGGCGTTTTGATTCCCCGTCCCGAAACCGAAGTGCTCGTCAGCGAAGTGCTGCGATTCTTGGATGATGAGCGTTTCGCATCCGAGGAACCGTCTTCGTTTTTGGTCGCGGATATCTGTACGGGAAGCGGTTGCATTGCCGCATCGCTTGCAAGCGAGCGCGAAGACATATCCGTCATCGCAACCGATATTTCGAATGAGGCTTTGGATATCGCATGTCGCAACATCGAGGCGTTGGGTCTGCGGGACAAAGTGAGCCTTTTGCCCGGAGATTTGGGCAGCGCAATCGATGAAGATCTTATGGGAAGATTCGATGCAATCGTATCCAATCCTCCCTATGTTCCGAGCGATTTAATCGATACCCTCGAAATACAGGTCGCATCGTTTGAGCCGCGTTTGGCGTTGGATGGCGGATCCGACGGATTGGATATATTCCGTCGCCTGTTGCCTTTTGCGCACAAAGCTCTTCGCGTCGGAGGACTTTTTGCCTGCGAGCTTCACGAGACGTCGCTGGAAGAAGCTGTTTCTTTGGCTCAAAGCACCGGCTTTGATGCAAAACAGATCTGCGATCTCAATGATAAACCGCGTGTTCTTTTGGCATACAAAAGAGGAGATGAATAATGGATTTGTCGGAGAAATTAAACGAGTCCGCCATCGTGCTTGACCGCTTTACCCAAGGGTTCCTTCCCGAAATCGGCATCATTTTGGGAAGCGGATGGGGCCCGGTTGCCGATCGTATCCAAAACCCGCGATTCGTTTCCTATGCGGATGTGCCACATATGAGGGAGAGCACCGCAACGAGCCATATCGGACGATTCGTGTTCGGCGAACTTTCCGGGAAGAAAGTCATGGTCATGCAGGGACGTCTTCACGGATACGAAGGTTATGCCGCCGAGGAGGTCGCGTATCCGGTGTGGTTGATGAAAAAAATGGGGGTGCACACGCTGATAACCGTCAATGCGGCCGGCGCGGTAAACGAGTCGTTTTGCGTGGGTGATTACTGCTTGATGCGCGACATGATCAACTTCTCCGGCAGAAATCCGCTTGCGTGTCTTGATGCCGACAAACTGGCCTTTAGGTTCGTACCGCTTAAAGATGCGTTTAACCCGAGCCTGCGCGATGTGGTAAAAGAAGTTGCCGCGCAAATCGGCGCCGTGATGCGCGAAGGCGTGTATCTGGGGATGCTGGGCCCGAGTTTCGAGACACCGGCCGAGATAAAGATGTTTCGGGGCTGGGGCGTGGATTCGGTTGCCATGAGCGTGGTCGAAGAGGTCATCGCGGCCCGCCATGTCGACATTTCGGTCATCGGCATATCGCTTTTGACGAATATGGCATGCGGCATCGGGGACAGCAACCCCACCGATGAAGAGGTTTTGGAAGTATCCAAGCAAAAAGAGAAGCAAAGCTTTGCTCTGATAAGCGGCATTTTGGAAAGACTGTAGGGCGGTGTCATATGAAACACGGATTTTCATACGAAGACGGCAGCACATTGACCGGGGCGCAAATCGTTGTGGCCTCGCTGGTGCGTGCCGGCGTAACCACTACGTTCGGATATCCGGGAGGGCAGGCGATAA
>JAGCZM010000139.1 GCA_017960005.1 Eggerthellaceae bacterium | reverse complement strand
GCACTGCCCCAAGAAACATAGCATCCCGCGGCAAACGCCTCGCGCAGCTGTTGCGGGGAACCGCCGAATCGATGAAACACACAAGGGACATTGCCGGGCAAATCGAATTTCTTCAGTATCGCCAATATCTCTTCCACACTTAAAACCGCATGTATCGACAAGACATCGGCTTTTTTATCGATTGTTTTGCATATCGCTTCAAACGCATATATTTGGTTTTGCGCATTGGAGATATGTTTTGCGGAGAAATCCAGACCGACCTCTCCGATATGCAAAGGCTTGTATGTCCGATACCCGTCCTTAAACATTTCGAGACACTCGATCAATTCTTTTTTGTCTTCAGGTACATACCAGGGATGCAAACCCAATCCCACGCATATGTTGGAAAACGGCTCAAACGCGGCCTTGGCAACCAAATAATCGGACGGAGTGCAGGTAAAGGAGTATGCGCCTTCCAGATTGTCCGAGATATCTTTTATAAAAGACAGTCCCTCTTTGCTTCCCAAACAAAAATCCAAATGGCAATGAGCATCGAAGATATTGCGGTTTTTGATTTCGTCGGGACGCATACGGCATCACTTCAAAGGATAGACTTTGTCGGCATAAGCCGAATCGACGATGGCTTTGATGATGTCTGCCGCCAAATACTGTCCGAATATCGCGGGCATGTAAGAAGACGAGCCCAGAGGCTGCTTTCCGGTGAAGGTTTCGATCGGTTGCGGTTCCTGTTGCGCAACCGTCTGCTCATCCGAGTACACCACGCGAAGACGTTTGATACCCAAAGCGCGCGCTTTGGTTCTGATCGCTTTGCATAAAGGACAGTTTGTCGTCTTGTATATGTCGGCATACTTGATATGTTCGGGAGAAAAGCGCTTGGCCGCGCCCATGGACGATATCAACCGAAACCCATGGTCTTGGGCCATCTTGGCCAGGCATATCTTCGAAGAAACCGTATCGATGGCATCTATCACGAAATCCACCGGAGGAAGCGCAATCGATTCTTCGCAGTACCCCTCGATGATGGGAAGGACGATCTTTTCCATATTATCCGGTGTCAAAAACTCATACACCGGAAACACCGTCACGTCATCGCAGATGCTTTTTGCCAAATCCTTGGCGGCAAGCACTTTGCGTTTGCCGATGTTGGCATGAAGCGCGACGGCTTGACGGTTGATGTTGCTTGCGACAACCTCATCCCCGTCGATGACGGTGATGTATCCCACACCGCTTCTCACCATTGTCTCGAAACAATGGGAACCGACTCCTCCCACGCCGATCAGCAAAACATGGGCACTGCGCAAACGCGCAACGCCCTCTTTGCCGTAGAGGAGCTCAAGTCGCGCAAAGCGGCTGTCCTCGTTTGGTGTCGATACGGGATTATCCATATGAGCTATGCGACGGTTGCGCCGTATCCGGCAGCCTCAACCGCTTTGATTAACTCATCTGCGACAAGGTCTTTGCCACGGACAAGCGCGCATTTGCCGTCCAAATCGACCTCGGCGCTCTCCACGCCCTGCACCGCCTCGAGAGCCTGTTTGACATGGGCAACGCAATGCATGCACATCATGCCCTCAACGTTCAATCTGATATCCATGACACCTTCCTTGTCATTGTTTGTTATATCGGTAATGGTAGCGCCGACAACCGATGGCGCCTCATCTTTTGTATTTCTTTCTTTCGAAACTCCAAAGGTATGCTCTCCTTTGAACCCGCGAAGACGCAGCGCGTTGGTGACCACGCAAAGAGAACTCATGCTCATGGCCGCTGCCGCAATCATGGGATTTAAAATCAACCCCGCAAACGCAAAACACCCCGCCGCTATCGGAATGCATATCGCGTTGTAAATCAATGCCCAAAAAAGGTTTTGTTTGATGATCCTCATCGTCTTTTTGGACAAAGAAAGCGCATCGCAGACACCTGACAGCGAAGAATCGATGATGACCACACCGGCACTCGAGACGGCAACGTCGCTTCCCGCCCCCAGCGCCACACCGACATCGGCCAAACTCAAAGCGGGAGCGTCGTTGACGCCGTCTCCCACCATGACAACGGCGCCTTCTTTTTGAGCGTCTTTGATGTATTGCTCTTTTTCGAAAGGAGAGGCTTGCGATATCGCTTCGTCAAAGCCCGCGATATCCGCGATATGCGATACCGCCTGCTTTGCGTCTCCGGATAAAAGAGTGCAGCGAATCCCTTTTGATTTGAGATACGAGATCGCCTCGGCCGATTGCTCTTTTATCTCGTCACGTATCCCGAAGCGACATACGACGCGATTGTCCATGGCAAACAAAAGCGATGATTCGGCGCGCTTGTCCGCCTCTATCAGCGATTGATTCGCAACCGATAGATCGACGGACTCGTTAACAAACAGACTCGGGTTTCCGAGGAGAAAAACATGGTTTGCATCCGCCGCCTTGATTCCCCCGAACACCTGCTCAAACGATGAGATCTCAAAAGTATTTGTTTTATCGGATGCAAAGGAAACGATCGCTTTGGCAAAGGGATGCTCGGAGAGGCGCTCTATCGATGCCGCATAAGACAAAACCTCGTCCGCATCTGCATCGAACACCTCGAATGACACCACTTCGGGTACTCCCTTGGTGACGGTACCCGTCTTGTCAAAGACAAATGTCTTGGCACCGTGCATGATTTGCAGGGCCTGCGCGCTCTTGAACAATATGCCACGACGCGCACCCACGCCCATGCCGACCATGATGGCACACGGCGTTGCCAACCCCAGCGCACACGGGCAGGAGATGACAAGCACCGATACCGCGAATATCAATGCTTCGGAAAGCTCGGATCCGCCGAGCATCCATCCGGCAAATACCGCAAGAGAAATGCCGATGACCACGGGCACGAACACTCCCGATATCTTGTCGGCAAGCTGCTGTATGGGAGCCTTCGAAGAGGTTGCTTCATCCACGATGCGGATTATTTCGGAAAGCCGGGTGTCCTCTCCCACTTTGTCGGCACGCATCTTGATCCATCCCGACACCACCATGGTGGACGCGAACACCGATGAATCGATCGATTTTTCGACAGGGGTGCTCTCACCGGTGAAAGCGCTTTCGTCAAGGGAGGCAAACCCTTCGACGATGACGCCGTCTGCGGAAATGCTGTGACCGGTACGCACCATCAACATATCGCCTTTGCGCAAATCGGAGGCATCGACAATCTCTTCGTTTCCGTGTTTGTCGATGCGAACGGCGGTTTTGGGAGTAAGGCGGACAAGTGCATCGATCGATGAGGTGGCACGGGCTTTGGCACGTGCCTCGAAATACTTACCCACCGTGATAAGGGTCAAGATGACCGATGCGCAGTCGAAATACAGATGATGCAT
>JAGCZM010000138.1 GCA_017960005.1 Eggerthellaceae bacterium | reverse complement strand
TGGTCGAGCCCATCCACCGCCTGACACAGGCAGCCGAGCGCATCAGGGAAGGCAAACTCGAGACCCGTGTCGAGATGGAAGGAAACGACGAGATCGCGCATTTGGGTTCGGTGTTCGATCGTATGGCGGAAGCCGTGGAAAGCGACAAGAAACTCGAACGCAGACTGACCAGCGACGTCGCTCATGAGCTGCGCACTCCCTTGATGGCCATCCAAAGTACGGTCGAAGCGATGATGGACGGGGTGTTCGAGAAGGATAACGAGCATCTCAACACCATCCTGAACGAAACACAGCGTCTCTGTCGTTTGGTCGACGCCAGGTTGGATTTGTCCCGTCTGGAAAACCGTGCCACGGTCTTTAAAGACAACATTTTGGACTATACACACATCGTTTCCGAAAAAGCGCAGTTCTTGGGATTGCTTGCCGAGCAAAAGAAACTCAGGCTCGATCTCAACGCTCAGCCCGAGATTTACATCAAGGGAGATGCAGACTTGATCGGCCGTGTCATCGACAATCTGGTCACCAATGCGTTTCGTTATACGCCGGAAGGCGGCGTTGTCACGATGTCCGTTTACGCCGAAGGCGCTTGGGCATGTTTGGAAGTCGCCGATACCGGTATCGGCCTTTCTCCCGAGGAAGCCAAGATGGTGTTTCGGAGATTCTGGCGTTCGGATGAGGGCCGTGCCCGCGCATCCGGAGGCCTCGGCGTCGGACTTGCCATCGTCAAGGAAATCGTCGACAGGTACCACGGTTCCGTGAGAGTTTCCAGTGAAAAAGGACAGGGCGCGACCTTTATCGTGAGGTTGCCCCGTTACGGTTCACCCACAGAAAAGAAGTAGCGGGCGGGACTTGATTTTGGCATAATGCACACGCCATGCATTTATAAAAGGAGTATTTCATGTCACAGCGCAACCCCTTAAACGATCGCTATACCACCGATGCGGCAAAGGGCAAAACCCGCAAGAGCGCCGCTGCGGCCAAGCCGGTCTCCAAGGCCGCTTCTTCCGTGCGCGTCCAGTCAACCAAAAAGACCAAGGAGCAGATAAAGGCGGAGAAGAAGGCTGCGCGTCGTGCCGCGTGGGCAGAGGAAGCAAAGTACAGAAATCCTCCCACCCAAGAGTTCAAAAGATGGCGCATCATCTTTTGGGTCGCGCTCGGTTTGGCCATCGTGTTCACGATTCTGTCTTGGGTTTTGCAAGAGGTATTGCCCGAGTATGCGACCTATATTTCCATCGGTTTGGCATACCTGGTATTGATATTTGCCTTCTGGGTTGATTTCTACAAATGCCGTCGCCTGCGTCAGAAATACCGCGAGGAGTGCGAAGCCAAGCAGACCAAGCTGGTAAAGAAGGTTGCCCGCCAAGCCAAGACCAAGGCAGCGGCTGCCGCGCAGCGCTACGAGTACATGGAAGAAGAACAGCCCGAACCCGAGCAAGTCGTGCCCGAGGAAAAACCCAAGAAGCGTACGCGCAAAAAGAAGGAAGAGTCTCAAGAGCAGCAGGCTCGGGAGCAGTAAAACAAACTTTGGACAAAAGACGCAAAAGTCATGCTTTGCGGCTTTTGTTTTTGACGCTTTTCGAAAGGTAGAACATGTCAGTCAAAATCGGTTTGATAGGTACCGGCGTGGTAGGCGGAGGATGCATCGATATCATCCGTGCCCACGGCGATGAGTTCAAGCATCATTTCGGGATAGACATTGAGCTTAAGCGCGTCTGCAGCGTCAATCCCGAGCAGGCCGCCGCGCACGGCGTATCCGAGATATTCACGCAGGATTATCGCGACATCATCAATGATCCGGAAATCGATATCGTCGTTGAGGTCATCGGCGGTACCGGTATCGCCAAAAACATCGTGCTTGAGGCATTTGCCGCCGGCAAAAACGTCGTCACCGCCAATAAGGCGTTGATGGCTACCTGCGGACGCGAAGTGATGAAGGCCGCAG
>JAGCZM010000137.1 GCA_017960005.1 Eggerthellaceae bacterium | reverse complement strand
GCCGGTCAGGTCAGTATCGCCGTCAAAAGCTTCGAGCTTTTGTCCAAAAGCCTTCGTCCTTTGCCGGAGAAGTTTCATGGGTTGGCCGACAAAGAGCTGCGTTATCATCAGCGCTATGTCGATTTGATTGCCAATCCCGAGGTGCGCTCCACTTTCGAAAAAAGATTCAAGATCATATCCGCCACCAGAAACTACATGGATGCTCAGGGCTTTTACGAGGCGGAAACTCCGATGCTGCACGCCACGCTCGGCGGCGCGAATGCCCGTCCGGTCATCACGCATCACAACGCGCTCGATCGCGATTATTACCTGCGTATCGCAACGGAACTTCATCTGAAGAGACTTCTCGTCGGCGGGTTTGAGCGGGTATACGAGATTGGACGTCAGTTCAGAAACGAAGGCATGGATTCCTTCCACAATCCCGAGTTTACGACGATGGAAGCCTATCAGGCCTTTACCGGTCTCGATGGCATGAAAACCCTCACCCAGGGTGTTATTCAAGCCGCGGCCATGGCCGCATGCGGCAGCCTCGATATCTCCTACCAAGGACAGGAGATTCATCTGGGCGGACAATGGAGATGCGCGACCATGATCGAGCTTGCCTCGGAAGGCGCCGGCGAGAAAGTCGATTTCTCCCGAAGCATCGAAGAACTTGTCGCCATCGCCAAGAAGTTCGGTGTTAAGGCAGAAAAATCCTGGGGCAAGGGTAAATTGATATCCGAGATATTCGAAGCGACCTATGAGGAGAAGCTGATTCAGCCGACGTTTGTATGCGAGCATCCCGTCGAGATAAGTCCGCTTGCGCGCAAGAAGGCCGATGACGAAAACCTCACCGATCGCTTTGAGCTCTACATTTGCGGTCACGAGTTTGCGAATGCGTTCAACGAGCTCAACGATCCCATCGACCAGGCGCAGCGTTTTACCGCGCAGTTGGCAGCCAAGGATGCGGGTGATGAGGAAGCGATGGGATTCGATTACGATTATGTCCGCGCCCTCGAATACGGTATGCCTCCCGCGGGCGGCGTGGGTATCGGTATCGACCGTTTGGTCATGCTGCTTACCGACTCTCCGAGCATTCGTGATGTGCTGCTGTTTCCCATCATGAAGCCCGAAAAAGAATAAACATCAAATCCGATTACGATTTATCCGGCCCGATGCTCAAAAGCATCGGGTTGTTTTTATGCATACGTGATTTGGTCGTCGCTTTGGCAACGGGTTTTGTTTGGTGTATTCTTGACAAGCAATAATTAAAAGAGAATGCAAGGAAAAACAGATGGGTATCAAACGGTTTTTGGGTATACCTTTGGGGGTTGTCTTTGCGCTTGCGTTTGCTCTGTGTGTAAACGTCGGAGTAGCTTATCCGGCGGTTGTGGCAGACGATCCGGTTTCTTCGGATGATTCGATAATCGTTGCAGACGATGCTGCAATCGATCTTCCCGGAAAGACACCGACGCAAAGCGGCGAGTCTCAACCAAACGCATCCGGCACGCCGCATCTGGATACCGTCTATATTCTCATTGCCGTGTTTGCGGTCATTGTGTTGGCGGCGGTAATAATCTTTTATGTGTGTTCAAAGAATTCGAAAGGTAAAAAATGAGTATCTTGAAGAAAAGCTTATCAATCATCATCGGCATCGGCATGATTTTTGCGGTGTTTGCGCTGGCCGGTTGTGCCGAAAAAATCGATTATTTGGTATTGGTGAACAAGCAAAACGCATTGCCTGCCGATTGGGAAAACAAGGTCGAAATCGTTAAGACCGTCAATTCGCTTGAGGATGAGGTCTTGGTAGAAAAGAGCGCCTATGATGCATATCTCAAACTCAAAGCGGCTCTTGAAGAAGAAGGCGTCTTTGTCGATTTGGATTCGGCGTATCGAAGCGTTGCGTCCCAGCAAGACATTTGGGACAGGTTTACCGATATGTACGGTATCGATTATGTCAGGCAATACGTTGCGGTGCCCGGTTTTTCCGAGCACCATACCGGTTTGGCACTCGATTTGTATCTCAATATCGACGGTGTCGATGTCTATATGAACGAGGATATGGTCCTTTATCCCGAGATCTGGGCAAAGATTCACGCGAAGCTTGCCGACTACGGGTTTATTCTGCGCTATCTCGAGGGTAAAGAAGCCATTACCGGGTATTCCTATGAGCCGTGGCATCTGCGCTATGTCGGTGACGTTAAAATCGCAAAAGAGATCACCGAACAGGGAATCACCTTGGAAGAATATCTGGGCAAAGCCTGATTTCCCGAGTAAAGAGCATCGTTGCGGACCCGCTTTTACGCGGGTCCGTTTCGTCTACGGCTTTGCAACATCCGAAGCGGTTTTGTAGCAGACGGGGGCGTAGAGTGCTAGCATATCCGCGAACAAAAACAATATTTCGGCAAAGGCGGAAGAATATGGCATTTGACAAATTCAGCGACAAAGCACGCAAAGTGTTTACGCTCGCTCAGGAGGAGGCCCGCAAGCTGCATCAAGGCTATGTGGGCACCGAACATCTTTTGCTGGGCCTAATTCTCGAAAAAGAGGGATTGGCAGCTCAAACGCTCGAGCGTTTGGAGGTCTCTTACGACGATGTCGTCAAGACCATCAAAGAGGTCGTCGACATCGACGAGAGCGCCGATATGCCCTCTCATCTGAGCTTTACGCCCCGCACCAAGCGCGCCCTCGAAAACGCCATGCGCGAAAGCATCCAGGGCTCGCAATCCTATGTCTCCACGGAGCATATTTTGCTCGGTATCGTGCGTGAAGAGGACAACACCGCCGTCGAGGTCTTAAAGCGCCTGGGTGTGTCGGTTGATGACGTCAGAAGTGCGATGAACGATTTGGTCGGCCAAACTCCCGTGTTGGCCGGCAGAAACGGGTTCGATCCCTTCGGCATGGGCGGTCCCGAAAGCATGCTCAAAGAGTTCGGTACCGATTTGACGAAGAAGGCAGCCGAAGGAAAACTCGATCCCGTTATCGGCCGTGCCGCTGAAATCGAACGCGTCATGCAGGTGCTGACCCGTCGTCAGAAAAACAATCCTTTGCTTATCGGTGAGCCCGGTGTGGGCAAGACCGCCGTGGTCGAGGGTTTGGCTCAATTGGTAGCCGCCAATCAGGTGCCCGATATTCTGAGAGGCAAGCGCATCGTCACCCTCGATGTGTCCGCGCTCGTTGCGGGCAGCAAATACCGCGGTGAGTTCGAAGAAAGACTGAAGAAGGTCATCAAAGAGGTCATCGACGAGAAAGACGTGATCTTGTTCATTGACGAGATGCATACGTTGATCGGTGCCGGCGCATCCGAAGGTTCCATCGATGCCGCCGCCATCTTAAAGCCTCCTTTGTCCCGCGGAGAGATTCAAATCATCGGCGCGACTACGCTCGATGAGTTCAGAAAGTATTTGGAAAAAGACTCCGCTTTGGAAAGGCGCTTCCAGCCTATTACGGTGGGAGAGCCCAACGAGGAGCAAACCATACGCATCATCCAAGGTCTGCGCGATCGCTACGAGGCTCATCACGGGGTTCGTTTTACCGACGAGGCAATCGAGGCTGCCGTCAAGCTGTCGAACAGATACATCCAAGACAGATTTTTGCCCGACAAGGCAATCGATGTGCTCGACGAGGCGGGAGCCCGTATGCGCATCCGCAACATGACGCTTCCTCAGGAGCTTTTGGATGCAGACGACGAGCTGCGCAAAGTCCGCAGCGAAAAAGACATCGCCATCGGCGAGCAGAACTACGAGCTTGCCGCAACGCTTCGCGACAAGGAAGCGACCATCAAAAACAAGCGCGACGCGATAGAAAAATCCTGGAAAGAGGACAACAACAAGAATCTGCAGGAGGTAAGCGTCGAGGATATCGCCGATGTCATCTCATTGTCGACGGGTGTTCCGGTATCCAGCCTAACCGAGGCCGAAGCCGCAAAGCTTCTCCGTATGGAAAGCGTGCTGCATGAGCGTGTTATCGGGCAAGACGAGGCGGTAAGCGCTCTGTCCAAGGCGATACGCCGTTCACGCAGCGGTCTTAAGGACCCCAAGCGTCCCGCCGGTTCGTTTATCTTCTTGGGTCCATCCGGTGTGGGCAAAACCGAGCTTTCCAAAGCGTTGGCCGAGTTTTTGTTCAACTCGGAAGACGCGCTCATCAGTTTTGATATGTCCGAGTATATGGAAAAGCATACCGTAAGCCGTCTTATCGGCAGCCCGCCCGGTTACGTGGGATACGACGAGGGCGGTCAGCTTACCAAAGCGGTGCGTCAGCGTCCGTATTCCGTGGTGCTGTTCGATGAGATAGAAAAAGCGCATCCCGATGTGTTCAATATTCTGCTTCAGATTCTCGAAGAGGGAAGACTGACCGACGCGCAGGGAAGAAGCGTGGATTTCCGGAACACGGTCATCATCATGACTTCAAACGTCGGTGCCCGAGAAATCGCCACCACGACCACGCTGGGGTTTGGATCGGGAGATCAGGCCGGGCTGTCCGACAAGGAAATCAAACAGCGTGTCATGGGCGAGGTCAAAAAGCTCTTCCGTCCCGAGTTCTTGAACAGAATCGACGAGATCATTGTGTTCAAGACACTGACCGAAGATCAAATCGCCCAAATCGTCGGGTTGATGATCGGCGATCTGCGCGATCGCATGATTGCTCAAAACATGTCCGTCAATATCAGCGATGCGGCCACGAAGTTTTTGGCAAAGGAAGGAACGGACACCACGTTTGGAGCGCGTCCGCTTCGCCGCGCCATCCAGCGTCTCGTGGAAGATCCGCTTTCCGAGCAGATACTGGAAGGCAAATGGGCAGACGGTTCGATTGTGGATATCGATTTGGACGAAGAGAAAAAGGAATTGGTGTTCAAGCAGGGGTCGGGTATCATACCCGAGCCGCGTAAACGCGACAGCATCAAGCGCGATACCGAATTGATCTTAAGCGGGTTCAATTTGGACAACACCTCGCTTGCTCCCGGCCGTTTGGACAGTTCCGCGGAATAAATATCGGCGACAGAGGCATTGTTGTATGGAAACCATCACTTCTAAATTCGATCCGATTACCATCGTCGAGGCACTCCAGAGCCCCGGTCAGACCGCCGAGGGTGTGGATTTCGATGTGCTGGACATGCGGGAATTGGGTTTGAGCGGTAAGGTAAACGACAATGCCCGTACCGCCGCCATCATTTTGGCGGGAGGTCAAGGCGAGCGATTCGGCCGTGAGGGAGGCAAGCAGCTCGTTGCCATCCATGGCCGTCCGGTGCTCACTTGGTCCGCCAAGGCATTCGATGCGGTAGGCGATGTCGGTTTGATTGTCATCGTTTGCCCCAAAGAAAGACAGGAAGAATACAAGGCGGCGGCCATCGACCCGTATGCCTTCGTGACCCCGATCGTGTTTGCACCTGCCGGTCCCATCAGGCAGGAGAGTGCGTTTTCCGGGCTGGAGTATGTGCCGGAAGGATTCGAGTTTGTCGTCCTTCATGACGGAGCACGTCCCTTGATCGCTCCGGATTTGATCGTGCATACCATCAATACCTTAAAAGGCAACATCGATTGCGACGGTGCGGTGGTGGGACATCCCGCCGTCGATACCTTAAAGATTGTCGAAAACGGCGTCATCATGGGTACCCCCGATCGCCGTGTGTTTTGGAACGCGCAAACCCCGCAGGTGTTTCGTGCGGGAATTTATCGCCGTGCCCATGCGGCAGCCCTGTCCGACGGATTCGTCGGTACGGACGATTCGAGCTTGATAGAGCGTCTCGGCGGCAAGGTTTTGGTCGTAGAAGGCAAGCGCGACAATCTCAAACTTACCGTTCCCGAGGACTACGAGCTTTTGGAAGCCGCCGTCAACCATTTGGGCAAACAGCGCTCTTAAGGAATAACGCCATGACGTTTGATGCCAAACATATGCGTATCGGCCAGGGCATGGATGTCCACGCGCTCGTGAGCGGAAGAAAGCTCATCATCGGCGGTGTCGACATCCCTTACGAAAAAGGTCTGCTCGGCCACTCCGATGCCGACGTGCTTGCCCATGCGGTCATGGACGCGTTGCTCGGCGCAATACGCGAAGGGGATATCGGCAAACTGTTTCCGGACAACGATTCGGCATACGAGGGTGCCGATTCGATGAAACTCTTGTCTTTCGTGGCGCAAAAGGTCAAAGAAAAAGGATTCGAGATTGTCGATGTCGATTCCGTCATCGTGGCTCAAAGCCCCAAGATGGCACCGTATCGCGATCAAATGCGTCAAAACCTGGCGGATGCCATGGGCATATCGATCGACAATGTCGGCGTCAAAGCCACCACCACCGAACATCTGGGATTCGAAGGACGCGGAGAGGGCATATCCGCCACGGCTGTCTGCTTGTTGTGTCGATGTTGCTGAACTGAGCGTTCTCATGCGCGCCGGCGTGTGCATGAGGCGGTATTTCGGTACAATAATCAGACACAAAAGAAAGCGATTGCCCATGAATATTTTCAAAACGATAGCCGAGGATGTGCGCAACGTCAAAGCGCACGATCCCGCCGCGCAAAATTCTTTTGTCATATGGCTTTCATATCCGGGACTGCATGCCCGTTGGGCACACATACCCGAGCATTGGATGTGGAACCATCATCTTAAAAGCCTGGCTCGTCTGTGCTCTCAGGTAACCCGTTTTTGGACCGGCGTCGAGATTCATCCCGCCGCACAAATCGGCAGGAGATTTTTCATAGACCATGCCATGGGCGTCATCATCGGAGAAACCACCGTCATCGGCGATGACTGCGTTTTGTATCAGGGTGTGACCTTGGGCGGTACCGGCAAAGAAACCGGCAAACGCCATCCCACCTTGGGCAACAACGTCATGGTCGGCGTGGGTGCGAGCATACTCGGCAGCGTTACCGTCGGTGACAACGCCAAGATAGGCGGAGGGGCCGTGGTGGTACACGACGTTCCCGCCAACACAACGGTGGTCGGCATTCCCGGTCGTGTCGTTGCCCGCAATTGCATCCGCGTGTTTGACGAGGAATACGAAGGTCAGCAACGCAGGGAATACGTCCCCGATCCGTTGGAGGAAAAACTGTTCGAGCAGCAGCGTAAACTCGAAGATCTCGAGGCGAAGATTGCCAAGCTCGAGGGTTCATCCAAATCAAAATAGCAAAGCAAAGGGATTGTATGATAAAGATCTACGATACCAAGCTTCGTGAAAAAACGGAGTTTGTGCCATGCGAGCAAAACAAGGTGCGCATGTATGTGTGCGGACCGACGGTCTACAACCGCATCCACATCGGTAATGCTCGTACCTTTGCTTCGTTTGACACCATCCGCCGCTATCTGCTGTGGAGAGGATACGATGTCGTCTTTGTCCAAAACGTTACCGACGTCGATGACAAGATCATCAAGCGCGCAAACGAAGAGGGAAAAACCGCATCGGAGGTCGCATCAGCCTACACCAAGGCGTTTATCGAAGACATGCATGCCTTAAATGTGCTCGACCCCACCTATCGTCCCAAGGCAACCGAAGAAATCAAAGAAATGATCAAGCTTGTCAAGGAGCTCATTGCCAAGGGACATGCCTATGAGGTGGAAGGCGATGTGTATTTTGAGGTAAGGTCGTATTCGGCATACGGACAGCTCTCCGGCAGAAACATCGACGAGATGGAATCCGGTCATCGCGAACTGCGTGCCGACGGGCAGGGCCTGGAAGACAGAAAGCGCGATCCGCTCGATTTTGCTTTGTGGAAGGCCGCAAAACCCGGTGAGCCTTCATGGCCGAGCCCCTGGGGACAGGGTCGTCCCGGCTGGCATATCGAATGTTCTGCCATGAGCCGCAAATATTTGGGTTTGCCCTTCGACATCCACGGCGGCGGAGCCGATCTGGTATTCCCTCATCACGAAAACGAGCGTGCCCAAAGCGAAGCGTCATGCGATTGCACCTTCGCAAATCATTGGATGCACAGCGGCATGCTGCAGATCAATTCGGAAAAAATGTCCAAATCATTGGGCAACTTCATGCTGCTTTGCGACGTACTCAATCAAACCGAAACACCGGTATTGCGCATGTTGTTTGCGCAGACCCATTACCGAAGCCCGCTTGATTATTGCCCCGACCGTATCGCCGAGGCACAGACCTCCCTGGGACGTATAGAGAATTGTCTCAAAGATCTGGCCTGGGCCATCGTCAATGCGAAACCCGAAGAAGGAAACATCGACGACGATGCGCTTACCGTTCTTCCCTTGTCCATGAAACAGCGTTTCGTGGAGGCGATGGATGACGATTTCAACGCACCGGCGGCATTGGGCGAGGTGTTTGTTCTCGTCAACGAAATCAATTCGCTTGTTGTCGGCAAGAGCGTTTCTTGCGATCAAAAACAAACGCTGATCGATATCTATAACCTGCTTGTCGAACTGATGGGCGTGTTCGGGGTCAATCTGCCGAGTCTCGACCAAATGATATCCGAGGTATCCGGCGGTGCAATCGAATATCCGCAAGGCATCGTCACGGTCGCATCCGAATTTGCCGGATATAAGGGTGATGATACCCAAGCCGCGATGGAGGCATTGCTTGTCGCCCGCAGCGAGGCCCGTGCAAGCAAGAACTGGGCGGTTGCCGACGGTATCAGAGAAGGACTTGCGTCTTTGGGCATCGTCATCGAGGATACCGCGCAAGGACCGCGTGTCGGGTTCAGATAAAACTCATGCCAAAACCGCTTGATATGGAGCTGCTCGCACCGGCCGGAGGACCGGAGCAGTTGCGTGCCGCTTTGTTGTTCGGGGCGGATGCCGTATACCTGGCGGGCAAACAGTTCGGCATGAGGGCAAGGGCCGCCAATTTTTCTGAAAAAGAACTAAGCGAAGCAATCGTTTATGCCCAGTCATTGAACAAACGCGTATACGTCACGGTCAATATCGTCATGAATCCCCGTGACATGAAAATCCTTCCCGCTTATTTGGCGTCGCTTAATGAAGCGGGTGTCGATGCGTTCATCATCGGTGACTTGGGTGCCGCGTCCCTTGCGAGAAGCGTCGCTCCGCGTGTCGATATCCATGTATCCACCCAGGCATCCGTATCAAACGCCCAAGCGGCGTGGGTGTGGCATGAAGCGGTGGGGGCGACGCGTGTCGTTGCCGCCCGTGAGCTGTCTTTGGAAGATCTTTCTCTCATGAAACAAGACATGCCATCCGGCATGCAGTTGGAGTGTTTCGTGCACGGTGCCATGTGCATGGCGGTATCGGGCAGATGCTTGATCAGTTCTTATCTCACCGGGCGCTCCGGCAACAGAGGACATTGCACGCAGCCGTGCCGTTGGAACTATACCCTCGAGGAAGAGAAGCGTCCCGGCATGCATTTTCCGATAGAGGAAGATGAGCGGGGAAGCTATATCCTCAATGCCAAAGACCTCAACATGCTCGCGCATTTGGACAAGCTTGCATCCGCGGGCATCGATTCGATAAAGATAGAAGGACGCAACAAAAAAGCTTTCTATGTCGCGTCGGTGGTAAACGCCTATCGCCACGTGCTTGACGGAGAAGATCCGAGCATTTGGGAAGAAGAGCTTTTGCGCGTGTCCCATCGTCCCTATTCGACCGGGTTTTATTTCGGGAAAGGGGAGCAGGCACAAGACTATGACGGATACGAGCAAGACAGCATGCATGTGGCCGATGTCGTTTCCTGCGAGCAGGTAGGCGAGGGGCGTTATCGTATCGGCATGCGCTGCCGCAATCATTTCGATGAGGGAGAAACGCTTGAGGTGTTGTCTCCGCTGCATCCCATCTGCTCCGCAATCGTTGAAAAACTGACCTGGCAGCCCGAGGAGGAGTTTTCTCCGGATGTCGCGTATTTCGGGGAACAAGGGGTTTCATGCGCGAATCGCTCATGCAATCTGTACTATTGCGAAGCGAATTTGCCGTTTTCTTTGCCTGCGGGATCGTTTCTGCGCAATGCTGTTCATCGTCGCAGTGCGCGGCATGACGACTGATTGTTTTCAAAAAAGTTCACTTTATCGCTTTACTCTACTAAAGTGCATTGGTATACTACAGCCGCTTACTGAAACAGTAACGTTTCCATGCGATTATTTACGGAGGCAAACATGAAAAAACTTGCTTTGAAACTTGCCGCTTTGACGGCGGCATTTGCCATCGGCGCATTTGCTTTGGCAGCTTGCGCTCCCAAGGCAGACTTCGTGGTCGGCTTCGATGCCGAGTATCCGCCTTACGGCTATATGGCCGATGACGGCAGCTACACCGGATTCGATCTCGAATTGGCCGAGAAGGTTGCCGAAATCAACGGTTGGGCGTTCAGGGCCGAACCCATCGATTGGGACAGCAAAGACGGTCTTTTGAACTCAGGCCAGATCACCTGCATTTGGAACGGCTTTACCTATGAGGGCCGTGAGGATTTGTATGCATGGTCCGATCCTTATATGCTCAACTCCCAGGTAATCGTCGTTAAGGCCGGCAGCACCATCACAAACAATGCCGGTTTGGCAGGCAAAAACGTGTTGACGCAGGCAGGATCTGCGGCCGAGGAATTGCTTTCCGAGGGAGGCGATGAGGCGGAACTGGGCGCAACGTTTACGCTTCGCAACGTTGCCGATTACAACAACGCCTTCAATCAACTGAACTCCGCTCAGGTTGACGCCGTTGCATGCGATTACTCCATCTTCGCATATCAAAACTCCGCCAACCCCGGCCGTTACGTCATCTTGAGCACCCTGTCCTCCGAGCACTATGCCGTAGGATTCAAGTTGGGTAACGAGGCCATGGCCGAGCAGGTCAATGCCGCCTTGAAGCAACTCGACGAAGATGGCTGGATTGAGGCTCTGTGCGAGAAGTACGCTTCTCAGGGCATCTCTTACACCAATTGGTGCCTCGAATAAGTCGTACATGACAAACTGACTTCAAAAGGGTCGGCCTCGCAAGCGGTCGGCCCTTGTGTTCTCAACGGGTTATATACCCACACCCGACAAAGCAATCGGGCGTGGGGGTTTTCGAAGGAGAAACCGTATGGATTTCGGAACGGTAATGGTGATGCTGGGCAACGGCTTTTTGTTCACCCTGCTTATTTTCGTGGTGACATTGGCAGGCTCTTTGCCTCTGGGCATCGTCGTGGCCTTATGCCGTATGAGCAAATTCAAACCGCTTGCTTGGATTACGCGCATCTACATCTCCATCATGCGCGGTACTCCGCTCATGCTGCAGTTGATGGCGCTGATGTTTTTGCCGTATTACGTGTTTGGGTTGGAGATGGGTTTTTATTGGCGCTATTACGCGTGCATGATCGGATTCATCCTCAACTATGCCGCTTACTTTGCCGAGATTTACCGCAGCGGCATTCAAAGCATTCCGCGCGGTCAATACGAAGCTGCCGCAGTGTTGGGGTACAGCAAATCCCAAACCTTCATGAAAATCGTTTTGCCGCAAGTCATCAAGCGCATCTTGCCGGCCATGAGCAATGAAATCATCACGCTGGTCAAAGACACCTCCCTGGCGTTTGTGTTGAGCATCGCCGAGATGTTTACCATCTCCAAGCAAATCGCCGCCAAGCAGGCAAGCTTGATTCCTTATCTCATTGCCGGTGCGATCTACTGGGTGTTCAACTGGGTCTTGGAAGTCATCCTCGACAAGGGAGAAAAGAAGATGGGGTACTACCATGACTAAAAACGTCAAGAAAAAAGAATTGATAATTCCCGATGATTGGAAGGCAAACTGGGCAGAGGGCGAGCCTTTGGTCAACCTCAGAAACTGCCACAAAAGTTTCGGCGACACCGAGGTCCTAAAGGATATTTCGGTATCGGTCAATCGCGGTGAGGTTGTGGCCGTCATCGGTCCTTCGGGCGGCGGCAAGTCGACGCTTCTGCGTTGCATGACCCTTCTCGAGACCATGGACGGCGGTTCTTTGCAATACGAAGACATCATCGTATGCAGACCCGACACCGCGCAAAAAACCGTATACGGGC
>JAGCZM010000136.1 GCA_017960005.1 Eggerthellaceae bacterium | reverse complement strand
GGGCGTATGCGGTTTGATGAACATCCAATACGCCATCGAAGACGATGTGGTGTTTGTCATCGAGGCAAACCCGAGGGCCAGCCGCACCGTGCCGCTGGTATCCAAGGTCTGCGGCCTTAACATGGTCAAACTCGCCATCCAAGCCATCATGGCGGCGCATGACGACAAACCTTCCGGATTGGATAAGCTTCCCGCCACCGTATGTAAACACTACGGTGTCAAAGAAGCGGTATTCCCGTTTAACATGTTTCCGGAGGTTGATCCGGTTCTCGGACCCGAGATGCGCTCCACCGGTGAGGTATTGGGATTGGCCGAAGATTTCGGGGAAGCGTTTTACAAAGCCCAGGAAGCAACACAGACCGTGCTTCCCACATCGGGTACGGTGTTTATCAGCGTATGCGATTCGGATAAAAAAGACGTCGTCGAGGTGGCCAAGCTCTTCGATGAAGCGGGCTTCATGATTGTTGCCACCAAGGGAACATTCGATGCGCTTCAAAGCGCCGGTGTTGCGGCGGCTTTGGTTTTAAAGGTATCGGAGGGTCGTCCCAACGTTGTGGATATGCTCATCAACAATAAAATCAGCATGGTGGTAAACACCCACGGACAAGAGCGCCGCGCCAACACCGACGGTGCCGAAATCCGTGCCGCATGCATCAAGGGTAGGGTGCCTTACTGCACTACGATTGCGGCGGCAAAAGCATCCGGTATCGGTATTCTTGCCTGCAGGCAAAGCCATGGCGGACAGGTCAAGTCATTGCAGAATTTGATGGATCTGCGTTAATCGTTATCGAAAAATCCAATAATGAAACATTCGATTGCCTGTCGGATTAAACGGCAGGCAATCGGTTTTTGCGGAAAAAAGCGGTCAATCGAGGATGTTGACCTTGCAAAAAATCGGACAAAACGCGATTTTTTGCAAGGTCGGGAGGCAATTTATACGAGATTGATCAGAGAACATTATCTGCAAACCATTCGTCCTTATTACGAGGCAGACTTGATCAAAGTGATTACCGGTGTGCGTCGCGCGGGCAAATCCGTTATCTTGGAATGCATCAAAGACGAGCTTTCGGAGTTTGGTGTTCCGGGTGACCATCTCATATATCAATCCGGAGGATTTCGAATACGAGGGCGTGCGTAACGCATCCGCGCTCAACGATGAGGTGACCAAGCGCATCGTCGACTTCCTGCTCGATCGGGCATCTTTGGCTCTGACATAGAACGCGGTTTTAAGGATCCCCGAATAACTTGGTTATAATGTCGATTTGCAACATTTGACGTCAAAAAGGAGTTTTACATGCTGTTTTCCGACATATCGATCGTAGATGAGAACTTTGAGGTGCAAGAGCACAAATACGTGGCAACCGTCGGTCGTAAAATCGCCTATATCGGCGATGTTCCCCCCGATTTGACCATGTCTTACGGCACCGTATTCAACGGCAAAGGAAAACTGCTCATTCCCGCTTTCTACAATGCTCATTCCCATCTTCCGATGGCTTATATGCGCGGTTACGGAGAAAACCTTTCTCTCATGGATTGGCTTTTGACGAGGATCTTCCCGTTTGAAGACAAGATGACCGAGGAGGACATCTATTGGGGATGCATGCTCGGTATCGCCGAGATGCTGCGATACGGCATCGCATCGACTTCCGAGATGTATATCAAGCTCGATCCGCTCAAACGTGCGTTTAAAGATGCCAATGTAAAGGCCAACTTCTGTGTCAGCATCACCTCCCAAGGCGATACCGAGTTTAAGGATACGCAGCAGTATGCCGATACCGTTGCCGCCATCGAGGAGATGTCTCGGGGCAAAGAAGACAAACAGCGTGTCGAGTATTGCCTTCATGCCGAATACACCAATACCGAAAAAATGGCCCGCTCTTTGGCCCAAACCGTCAAAGAAAACGGCGGTCGCATCCATGTACACGTCTCCGAGACGGAAGGAGAGGTACAAGGCTGCATGGAGCGCCACGGCATGTCTCCGGTACGCTATCTGGAATCCTGCGGCATATTCGATCTTCCCACCACCGCGGCTCATTGCGTGCATATCTCCGATGAGGATATCGCCATCCTGGCAGCCCATAACGTATCGGTTGCCACCTGTCCCAAATCCAATGCCAAGCTCGCAAGCGGCATTTGCCCGGTCAACAAGCTTCTTGAAGCCGGTGTCAACGTGGCGCTGGGTACCGACAGTGTTGCGTCCAACAACAACCTCAACATGGTCGAAGAGATGCGCTTCATGAACCTGCTTGCCAAGGTAAGCAACAGCGATCCCACCGTGCTTTCTGCGGCAAAGACTTTGTATATCGCAACACGCGGCGGCGCTTTGGCGCAAGGCCGTGAGGATTGCGGTTTGATCAAAGAGGGATTCAAAGCCGACTTGGTCGTGTTCGATTTGGATAAGCCTTACCTAAAGCCTCAAAGCAACCCCATCGATACCGTGGTTTACAGCGCATCGGGAAGCGATGTGTATATGACCATGGTCGATGGTTCCGTTTTGTATCGCGAAGGTACCTATCCGCTTTTGGAGATTGATTTGATCGAGCAAAGAGTCGAAGAAGCCAAGGCACGTATCTTGAAAGAACTCGCATAAAAACCCATAAACAAACAAAGGAGCATTCATCGTGCTGCTTGAAGTCAGAAATATCCGCAAGAGCTTTGCCGACAAGCGAGTGCTTGAGGATATTTCTTTTGAAGTGAGAAGCTCTCAGGCGTTCGGATTGCTCGGCAGAAACGGTGCCGGCAAGACCACCCTCATCCGCATCATCATGGGGGTGTTTCCGGCAAACGAGGGAGAGGTATTAATAGACGGCAAACCCATCGATTACGAAACAACCAAGATAGGTTATCTGCCTGAAGAACGCGGTTTGTATGCCCGCAAGAAGATTATCGACCAACTCATCTATTTTGCCGAACTTAAAGGTTTGAGCAAGGCACGGGCCATTCAATCGATAGATTATTGGTTGGATCGACTCGATATGTCCGAGTATCGCAACAAGCGTCTCGATACCTTATCCAAAGGAAACCAGCAAAAGATTCAGTTGATAACGGCGCTGGTGCACAATCCCGATCTGATCATCTTGGACGAACCGTTTTCCGGGCTGGACCCGGTCAATGCGGCGCTGATCAAAGGCATCGTCAGCCAACAGATTCAAGAAGGCAAAATCGTTTTGTTTTCGAGCCATCAGATGAACTATGTCGAGGAGTTTTGCGACAACGTCGGCATCGTCGACCACGGCCATATGGTTTTGCGCGGAAACTTGCATCAAATCAAACGCGAATACGAACGAAACAAACTCGTCGTCTCCTCCACGCAGGCACAAAACATCATCGGGGATTGCAAAGGCATTTCCGATATCGTTTCCGCCATACCCATGGACGAATACAAGGTGATGTTGACGCTGACATCGTCGGGTAAGAAAAAAGAAATCATGCAGAAGCTGTCTTTGGCATACGACATAGACGAGATGGCCGTATACGAGCCTTCCTTAAACGATATCTTCATCGAATATGCCGGAGGAACAGACGATGAGGTCGAGGAGGGAGGTGATGTCAAATGAAACAATTCAAGACCATCATGAACTTCGAGCTCATGAACTTTTTCAAAAACAAGATATTCATCGGCATCACCGTGTTTTTGATGCTGCTCGTGGCAATCGTTTTGTTCATACCCCGCATCGTCGATGCGACGAGCCAAGGAGAAGAGCCCACTCCCATAGATCCGAATGATTTGCCCGTTGTCATCGTTACCGCTCCCAATGATGTCATGGGATTGGTCCTGCAGGATGTGCTGCAACAGGCATTCGAGGGAAGCTATAGGGTCGAATTTACCCATGACGATGCGCAAAGCATCGAAACGCTGATTACGCTCGGTGCGGCATCGCGTGCGTTTGCGTTTGAGGATTGGACCGTTTATACCTACTATGTCAAAAACATAAGCATCAGCGACTACGCCACCGCCGTCGTGGACGGTGTCATACAAAACCTGTATCGCTTAAACAGCATGGTATCGGCGGGCATGACACCCGAACAGGCCCAAGAAATCATGTCGATTGCCCCCACTCACGAGACCATTAATCTCGGTGTGGACCAGACAAACAACTTTTTGTATACCTATATCATGGTCATCGCGCTGTTTATGATTATCATGCTTTACGGTCAGATGGTCGCATCCAATGTGGCATCGGAGAAAAGCACCCGTGCCATGGAGCTGTTGGTGACATCGGCCAAACCCATCTCCATGATGTTCGGCAAAGTCTTGGCGGCATGCGCTGCCGGTTTGGTACAGATCGCATTGATATTCGGATCGGCGATAGTTTTTTATAGGCTCAACGAGTCGTATTGGGCCTCCGATGAAATCATTTCTTCTTTGTTTAATATCCCGCCGGAGCTGCTAATCTACATGTTGGTGTTTTTCCTGCTCGGCTTTTTGCTGTACGCGTTTATGTACGGCGCCATCGGATCGACGGCAAGCAAGCTCGAGGACATCAACACCGCGGTCATGCCCATCACCTTTATATTCATCATCGCGTATATATTGGTCATATTCTCTTTGGCATCGGGCAGTGTCGACAACGTCGGTATGGTCATCTTCTCCTATGTGCCGTTTACCTCACCGATGGCGATGTTTGCGCGTCTTGCCATGAGCGTGGTTGCATGGTGGGAGATAGCGATAAGCATCGGCATTCTGGTTGCCACCGTGGTTACGGTGGGTATTTTGGCGGCACGTATCTATCGCGCCGGTGTGCTTTTGTACGGCACCAAGCCGACATTCAAAGAAATGTTCAAAATGCTCCGGAATTAGCTCTCGTCAAAAGCGAGTATCGGAGGATTCACAAGCCGGCGTTATGGCCGGCTTGTTTTTTATGCCCGAAACCCGTCTCTTTGTGCAAAGAATTCCGAAGGATTACTCTTGAAAAACAGGCGGTTTCAGAAAAGTGTCCAACAAATCATCAGAAAAGTGTCTAACAAATCGTCAGAAAAGTGTCCAATAAAACGTCAGAAAAATGTATAACACGACCATTGAGAAAGCCGAATCGGTAATCTGCCACATCGTGGGAGGTGTTTGCAATGTCGTTGACAAAAGACGGCTATATGCCGAGATTGATAGATAGAAAAATACTTAACACTGTTCGGTGCGGTTTCGATAGAAGGTCCCAAATGGTGCGGAAAGACCTGGTCGGGTTTAAGACAAGCCAACAGCGTGACATATATGACGGAGAAAAGTCAGCGTGATTTGGCGAAGATCGATCCGAAATATATATTTCAGGAGGGAAATCCGCCAAAAGGCATTTGGTCGATCCCTCGCTTGCATGCGCGGCTCTCAATTTGTCCGCAGACAAATTAATGCACGATCACGAGGTGTTCGGATTGCTCTTTGAAGCCCTTGTCGAGAGGGATTTACGCATATATGCGGAATACGAGGATGGCAAACTGTTCCATTTCAGGGACAATAATTCGGGGGATGAGGTTGATGCCATCATCGAGTTTGCCGACGGGGAGTATGCCGCCTTCGAAATCAAATTGAGCTCGGGAAGCATCGAAGACGCAAAGAACAGCCTGATTAACTTTTATAAGAATGTTCGGGTCAAACCCAAATTCATGTGCATTATCGTGGGACACTTGGAGGCGGTCATGCATGATAAAGAAACGGGTATATATATCGTACCGTTCACATCATTGATGCCCTAGGTGTATCCCGGTCATTGGAGACAATCGGGAATCAAAGCTCATGAAAAAGCAGAAATTGCTTGATATCCAACCCGGCTGCATAGCCGGTGAGGTTGCCGTCTTGCGCGATGACGCGATGGCAGGGAATGATGATGCTTATGGGATTGCGTGATACCGCACCGCCGACGGCTTGCGCGCTCATGGATTCTTTGCCGATTTTGCTTGCGACATTTAAGGCCAGTTGCTTGTATGTCGTTGTCTGTCCGTAGGGGATATCGAGCAATTCCAAAAGCACGCATTTTTTGAAAGCGGTACCCGACAGACGCAGGGTCAGTCTTTTCGGATTTGGCTTTTTGCCCGCGAAATACTCATTCAACCACAAAACGGCGTCTTTTATATATAAGACGCGTATATCGGATGTATCCGTAAGAGATGTAAAGTCGATTGATGAGAGATCTTTGTCTTGCAGGTATGGTTTCCCGAAATGTTTTTGACCTTCAAACCATACCCCGCAAATGCCTTCATCCGAGGCCGCGATGACAAGCGGCCTCGGATGAGTTTGGTACTTATAAAACGCAGGTTGTTTGTTCAAGGGATTACTTGCTCCTCCCGCGTTTTTCTCCTAAAGGAGATGTTTGGCCAACAGATCCTCGCCGGTGCCGTACTTCTCGTATACGTAGTCGATGTCCTTGTCGCCGCGACCGGAGAGGTTTACGAGAATGGTACCATGCTTGTGCTCTTTGGCGTACTTGATGGCGTATGCCAAGCCATGCGAACTTTCGATGGCGGGGATGATGCCCTCTTCACGGCACAACAGGAAGAACGCGGTCATGGCCTCATCGTCGGTGACGTACTTGTAGTTTACGCGGCCGACATCATGCAAAAACGCATGCTCGGGGCCGACGGAGGGATAGTCCAAACCGGATGCGATGGAGTAGACGGGAGAAGGATTGCCGTCGTCGTCGAGCAGCGCGATGGAGTTAAAGCCGTGTACGATGCCGGGACGACCGAACGTGATGGATGCGGCGTTTTCTCCGCGACCCTCACCGATACCCATGGGCTCGACACCGTAGATCTCGACGGGCTCTTTCAAAAAAGCACCGAACAGACCCATGCTGTTGGAGCCGCCGCCGACCGCGGCGCAGATGGCGTTGGGCAGATGGCCGGTCATCTGAACGAACTGATCTTTTGCTTCCTCACCGACGACGTATTGGAAATCGCGAACCATCATCGGGAAGGGGTGGGGACCGACGACCGAACCGATACAATAGATGGCATCTTTGTATTCGTTCATATAGGCAACAAATGCGGCGTCAACGGCATCCTTGAGGGTGCGCTGACCGGTCTTGACGGAGATGACGCGGGCGCCGAGCATCTCCATGCGAACGACATTGGGATGCTGTTTGGCAACGTCGATTTCTCCCATGTAGATATCGCATTCCAATCCGAAGTAAGCGGCCGCGGTGGCAAGAGCGACGCCGTGCTGGCCCGCGCCTGTTTCGGCAATGATCTTTTTCTTGCCCAGGAATTTGGCCAAAAGACCTTCACCCATGCAGTGGTTGAGCTTATGGGCGCCGGTGTGGTTGAGATCCTCGCGCTTCAGATAGATCTGGGTGGAACCGAACAATTTGGAGAGGCGCTCGCAGTGGTAAACGGGAGTGGGACGGCCCTGGAACTCGCGGCGGATACGACGCAGCTCGTTGATGAACTGAGAGCTTTGGCAGATCTCTTGGTAGGCCTGGGTGATTTCTTTCATGGCAGGCTGGAGTTGATCGGGAATGAAGCTTCCGCCGTAGGGACCGAAGAAGCCTTCGTCATTGGGGTAGTTTTGCAGATAGGTCTCGAAATCCTTGTAGTTCATCTGAGGAAGAGCGTTGTTCGTGGTCATGATATGTCCTTTCTTATAAATATTTTTTATCGAATGGTGAGTCGGGGTAACGGATTATTTATTGTTCTGAGCAAACAATAAAAAAGTCTTGATGTTCGCTTCAAGACCCGGAAGTTTTTGAATGGTTTGACGAGAAGGGGTTAAACCCGTGTGTTCGATTGATTCCCGTGCAAAAATGCTTCAATCTCTTGCGAGTCTTGAAGCTAAAGCCATCGCCCTGCCGAACCGACGGCGCGCAAGCAAAGGATCGTATGTTTTGCGGATTCAATCATGGTGCGCATTATATACCCATTCGAAATCATCTGCGCAAGAGGCAAAACAAAAGAAGATTTTGGGGCGGATAAACGGCAAAAAATCACCGGTGATATGACGAAATCCGATAGCTGAAGACAGAGGGTTTGAAAAAAATAAAATAGACCGTATATTTGCGAAAATGTAAAGTTTAGGTTTACTTTCGATTGGTATAATTCCCCCAAAAAAAAGAAGCAGCGTTTATGTGTGCCCGCCCGGACGCACATTGTTCTGTATTTTATTCGACGGGAAACGATGAGCAAAAACCTGCGTGGCATAGTGTATCTTCGCGATGTCGACAAGACCGGTCGCGCGGGTACATCGGATGCGGTTTACTCCACTTCAAAGCAGTTACCGGAAGGCTGGGGTATCCGTCGCTTCGGCGTGGACAAATACGGCAAGGCAACCGTCTTTGCCGACACTCCCGATATCGTTTTCGAGAAGTATGAGAAACGCGGTTATGTGCGTTTCTTTTTATGTTCAAAGACTTTCGAAGAGATCTCCGAGAAAAACCTTTGCGTGCGCATAAGCAATTCCAAAGGCCAGGCTTTGGTTTGGAACATAACCACGCCGGTCTTTTCATCCGAGAAAAACGAAATCTCTTTGGCTTTCTCCGAAGCGACTCGGGAAGGCATTCGGGAAGACGACAATGCCGTGTTCAACGCGATATGCATCGATCTTGAGGCATCGGTCGGATCCGAGATTGCGGTTGAGC
Organism: Eggerthellaceae bacterium; assembly: GCA_017960005.1. Taxonomy (GTDB): domain Bacteria; phylum Actinomycetota; class Coriobacteriia; order Coriobacteriales; family Eggerthellaceae; genus RGIG10264. The sequence continues at coordinate 1,489 of JAGCZM010000136.1, read as the reverse complement.
GCATCCATGTGGGCAATGCGGGTTTCGGATTGCTTTTTTATATCACGGCGGCGGCGATTTTTCTGACCGTCGTAAGCTGCGTCATCGTTGCGGCACGCATCTACGGAGCAAACCCTTCGAATGGACCGGTCAATCTCGATGTCGTCGTGGGAGACGAGAAGGGCACCTGGTCAAAAGAAACCAGTATCAATTTGTTCAACCCCGCTTACTACTCCTCAAGCGCCTCCGAAGAAACCGCCAAATCGCGAGACGGAAGGCCCATTGTCGCCCCGGGTACCGAAGGTGTTTATTCGTTTAACATCACCAACGAAAGCAACAATATCGTTGACGTCATCGTCGATGTCTTGATCGACGTGAGATATAGCGGAGAAGATCATGCCGACACTTTGCCGCTTTTGTTCAAGGTGTTTTCTTCCTTGAGCGGATATATCGTCGGAGGAGATCTTCAATGGGGTACGATAGCCGATGTCCATCGTCTCGGGCATTTTCAGCAGCTCGAGGTGGGACAGACCGGCTCGTACATGATCCGTTGGAAGTGGGATTTCGACAACGATGACGAAGTAGATACCATGATCGGCAACATGGCCTCGCAAAACGACTTTTCCATCGCCGTATCCATACCCATTTCGGTGGAAGCACACGAATAAATATTTGGGTTTTTGGATAAAAAGGGGTATGATTTATTACTTTAAGGTGGGAGAGAGTTTATGGTTGTGCGAGAAAGGCGTTTTTGATGGTCGCAAGCAGTACTAAAAAAGACCGCATACTGACAATCATCGGCATAGTTTTATGCGTGATTCTCATACCGATTTTGGTGGTCAACGTCATCTTGATCATCAAGAGTTACACCGACACGGAATCCGTTCCGAGCATCGGTGGTGTGACGCCTTTGGTTATCCTGACGGACTCCATGACGCCCATCATCAACAGCGGTGACTTGGTATTTTGTCGTGACATCGAACCCGAGCAGGTCAGAGTCAACGACATCATTGCCTTCTTCGATCCGGAGTCAACCCATAATGCGGTGGTTGTACACCGCGTCAAGGAGATCATCTACCAAGACGGTCAGCTGTTCTTCAAGACAAAGGGTGATGCCAACATCATCGCCGATAGACTGGATGTTCCCGCGGAGAATCTCGTTGGTATTTACGAGTCCCGCATCGGATGGCTCGGCAATGTGGTCATATTCATGCAGACCACATGGGGCATCATCTTATGCATCGGTGTTCCGTTGCTTTTGCTCATCGGTTTCGATGTGCTTCGCAACAGAAAGCTTTCGAAGGAATCTCAAAGCGAGACCGAGCGCCTGAAGGCAGAGCTTGAGGCTTTGAAGTCCGGATCCAAGGACGAAGACCAGGATCAGACCCAAGAGGAGGCTCCCGCTCAGGAGGAAGCTGCCGGTCAAGAGGAAGTCGTGTCGCAAGACATCGCATCCGATGATATGGAAGGCGGTTTCGACGGTGACGGCGATGCCGGCGACGGTGACGGC
>JAGCZM010000135.1 GCA_017960005.1 Eggerthellaceae bacterium | reverse complement strand
GGTTAAACGTGATACTGAGCGTTTGACCCGTCACGCTTGAAGATACGCTGATGTCGTTTGCGACGGTGCCCTCAAGCCACGCCACGCGCAGGCCCGCATCCCCGAACTGCACTCCCTCCGGAAACACCATGGTGACGGCATTGACGAGCTGATCCTCGTCGGCATTAAACCTCAGAGTCACTCTGGTCTCATCGCTGCCGTATACCGTGGAGCCGGTCGAAGCGGTCGGACGCGCCGTACAGGTGATGTTGTCGAGATCGATTGCAAAAGCGCTTCTTTGCGGGACAAGACAAAAGAGCATGGATACGACCAGTACCGCGGCCGCCATGACCCCCAAACAAGTGCTTTTGGCTTTTCCGAACATAAACATAATCAAAATCCCGGTGTAAAAGATTCCTCGTTTAATACAGATGAATCCCTTCCCGCAAACTGCGGGAAGGGATTTGGTTCATCCGATGGTAAGAACAAAACGGGCTTTGCGGATAAAACCGGCCTAAGCCTTATCGTATCTTACAGACCCCAAGCGTCGACAAGATCGGCAACGGTGCCGTTGTCAATGAGCTTCGCCAAAGCGGCATTGATCTTGTCTTTGAGATCGGATTGGTCCTTGTTTACGATGATGGCGTATTCCTCACCGGTGTTCTCGGTGTAAACAACCTTGGCATTGGTGTAAGAAACTTCGACCATCTTGTAAGCAACGGAGCTGTTGGAGCATACGGCATCAACGGTGCCGGCCTGCATGGCAGCGTAGCAGTCATTGGCATCCTTGAACGGAACGATGGTGGCGTTCGGGAAGTTTTCGGCTACATAGTCCTCGCAGGTAGTGCCGGACTGAACGGCAACCTTGAACCCTTGGGTGTTGACGGCGACAGTGATGCGAGACTGACCCGCGTCGGCAAGATCGCTGGTCTTAAGCACGACGATGGCCATGGCGTCGGCAACATAAGGATCGGTGAAATCGATCAACAAAGCGCGATCGGGATCGATACCGAAGCAGGAAATGGCAACGTTTGCCTGGGTGCCGGCGGCAACGGCGCCGACGATGGCATCAAAGTCCATGGAAATCCAATCGACACCGGAATAACCCAGCTCTTTGGCGATTGCTTCCATCAACTCGATGTCGAAGCCCACGTACTTGCCGTTTTCGAGATTCTCATACGGCGGGTAGTCGGGCGAAGTGATGACGGACAACTTGTTGCCCGCGCAGCCGGCCATTGCGCACATAGCCGCAACCATGACACCGGCCAAAGCCACTACTGCAGCTGTCTTGAAAGCCTTCATGAACTTTCCTTTCTATCGATGCCCTTCGGGCAATCCTCAAAAAGATTCGCCTTTTCGGGCAAAATCCCCTCTTCTTGCTCCCCTTTGTCGGATATCCCCGAAACAAGAAAAGCAATATGCGTGAATATTAGGTATTAACTTTTGTTTATGCAAGGATTTTGCATAAACTCGCGCCACTATTTTCCCAAAACGTTTGCTTTGCGACATTGATGATTTCGAAGACGACAAATATGGTTTTCCGTTTACGGTCAATGCTTTAACGCTTTTATTACTCTTATGTATTCCCGACAAAATATGGTTGTATGCTTGTTCAATAACAATCTTCGCAAGGAGGCTTTCATGAGTATTCGAGTGGGCATTTACGGCTACGGCAACGTAGGCAAAGGAACGGAAGCCGCAATCAACCAAAATCCCGATCTTGAGTTGGTGGCGATATTTAGCAGAAGAGACGCCGCATCCGTCATCGATGCGCGCAAGAAGGCCGGGTTCGCAACACCTGTGGCGGTATGGCCCGCCGACGAGGATTCCCTGAAAGCTCATGCAAACGCAGTCGATGTTTTGCTTTTATGCGGAGGTTCGGCAACCGATTTGCCCATCCAGACACCTCTTTGCGCGCGTTACTACAATGTCGTGGACTCATTCGATACCCACCCCCATATAAACGAGCATTTCGAAAAAACGGATGAGGCTGCCAAAGCCGGCGGAAAAATCGCCGTCATTTCGGCAGGATGGGATCCC
>JAGCZM010000134.1 GCA_017960005.1 Eggerthellaceae bacterium | reverse complement strand
CGATACGGCAGACGGCCGAACCGGGATAAGAACAGCTCGTCGATGGGACCGGTAAACACGACGGGCTTTTTATACGGTTTGCCGTCGATACGCAACTCCTTGAGCGGTGCGTTTTCGGAAGGAGAATCGAAGATGAGTTCGAATACGTTCTCGGCTTCGGTATTCAGGCAAATATCGATACCCTCGTAATCGAGCATCTGCTCGAACAGCGCCGTATACCCTTTGTCGGGCATTCCCTGATAGGTATCCTGGAAATACCTGTTGTCCCTTGATATAAACACCGGAACGCGGGCGGTGACGGAAGGATCGACTTCGTCGGGTGTCAGTCCCCACTGTTTCATCGTGTAATGTAAAAACACGTTTTCGTACACAAAGTCCGCAATTTCTTTCAAATCTTTGTCTTTGCATGAGCGCAGTTGATTGATGGTAACCTTCGTCTCGTCTCCGAAGGCGGCTATGAGCTTATCGATCAAAACGGCCGCTTTTTCTTTTCCGAAGACCGTTTCCATCGAATTTTTGTTAAACGGCACGGGTATATAGGTGTCATACCAATCCGCCAACACGCAATGTTGGTAATCGGTAAAGGTCGTGAAACGTGAAAGATACTCGAATACCTCTTTGTTGTTCGTATGGAAAATATGAGGGCCGTATTTATGAACGAGAATGCCGGCTTTGTCGTAATAATCATACATATTGCCGCCGATATGATTGCGTTTTTCTATGATGCAAACGCGTTTTTTACCGACCTCGGCCAATTGCCTGGCGACAACGCCGCCGGCAAAACCGCAGCCGACGACCAAAGCATCATAATCCGAGAAATCGATTTCGGATTTGCGCTTATAAGATATGGTCATTATGTATACGCTCCATTGATGGTGAAGTGTGAAACTTTGCCTTTGACTTCGAATTATAATAAACAAATGTAGAGATATTGCGAACCGAAGGAAGCGTTCATGGAACAATTTGTCAACCGAATCAAAAAGCAAGCCGCCTCCGATCTCAAAACCATCGTCCTTGCCGAAGGACAAGATGAGCGTGTCCTTGCGGCCGCAAAACAAATCGCCTATGAAGGCTTTGCCAAACTGATCGTTTTAAACCCCAAAAATGCAATCGATTCCCAAAACGTCGCCGCAATCGATACCGCTTCTTCCCCGCTCAAAGATACCTTTGCCCAAAAGCTCCATGAACTTCGCAAAGACAAAGGCGTCACTTTATCCGATGCCAAATCCTTAATCGACAATCCTTTGTATTTCGGGACGATGCTCGTCAAATGCGGATACGCAGACGGCATGGTTGCAGGTGCCCATTGCGCCACCGCAGATCTGTTGCGCCCGGCATTGCAAATCATCAAATGCGCCCCGAACAAGAAGTTTGTGAGTACGTTTTTCGTGATGGTATTAGACGACACATCTTTCGGAGAAAACGGCATGTTTGTCTTTGCCGATTGCGGTTTGGAAGTCAATCCCGATGAAGAAAAACTCGTACAAATCGCGATTTGTGCCGCAGAATCATTCGAAGCGATGATTAAGGCAACTCCCAAAGTTGCCATGCTTTCCCATTCGACATACGGTTCGGCCAAAAACGAATATGCCCAAAAAGTTCAATCGGCACTTAAGCTTGCCAAAGATCAAAGACCTGATTTGCTCATAGACGGAGAACTTCAGGTCGATGCCGCCATCGTCAAAGAAGTAGCCGCCCTCAAAGCTCCCGGCTCAAAAGTTGCCGGATGCGCAAACGTGCTGGTGTTTCCGAACCTGGATTCGGGCAATATCGCATACAAACTCGTACAACGGCTTGCCGGTGCCAAGGCATACGGCCCCATCACGCAAGGTCTGGCGGCACCCATCAACGATTTGTCACGCGGATGCGGCGTCGAGGATATCGTCGGCGTTGTTGCCATAACCTGCGTACAGGCTCAACAAATCAAATAGATTAAACAATGAATTAAACGGTTGCTTGGCGTGCCGCGGTAACCACTTCGTAGGTATCGCGTCCGACCATGTACTCTTCGTCCGTGGGAACAATCAAAATCTTCACACGCGACCTGTCGGCCGATATAATACGCTCGCCGGTGCCTTGTTTGTTCTTTTCTTCATCGAGAATGATGCCCAAAGGCTGCAGGCCCTCGAATATCATCCTTCTCATCTTGACATCGTTTTCTCCGATACCCGCGGAAAGCACGATGGCGTCCACTCCGCCCATGATGGCGATGTATTGACCGATGTGCTTTTTTACCGAGTTGGAAAACATCTCGTATGCCAAATGTGCGCGCTCGTTTCCTGCTTCCTGGGCTTCGTTAATCATACGCAGGTCGTTTGATACGCCCGATACGCCGAGCAAACCGCTTTGACGGTTCATCAAATCGTCGATTTCCCGAGGATCGAGACCGGCATGATTCATCAAAAACGGAATGATGGCGGGATCGACCGAACCGCAACGCGTACCCATCATCAAACCGTCGAGGGGCGTCATACCCATGGAGGTATCGACGGCAACGCCGTGATCAATGGCGGACATGGAACAACCGTTGCCCAAATGACAGGTAATCAGTTTGATTTCGTCAAGCGACTCCCCCAACAGATTTGCCGCCTGCTCGGAAATATAGCGATGAGAGGTACCATGAGCGCCGTATTTTCTGATGTTATGCTTGATACACAAATCGTAAGGAAGCGCATACATATACGCCTTAGGAGGAAGACTTTGGAAAAACGCGCTGTCGAACACCGCGACGTTTGGCTTGTCGGGCATGGCCTGCATGCAGGCACGGATGCCCATGACGGCTGCACGGTTGTGAAGCGGAGCCAGCTCCGCCAGCTCCAAAATACGCTCGATGACGTATTCGTCGATCATGACCGAGTGATCGAAATAGCTGCCGCCTTGGACGATACGATGACCGATGGCATCAATTTCATCGAGAGATTCGATGACCTTGTGTTTACCGG
>JAGCZM010000133.1 GCA_017960005.1 Eggerthellaceae bacterium | reverse complement strand
TCGCATCGAGAATGAATCGCAGCTCGGGCGTGATACGCCAACCGAGCTTTTGAGCCATGAGCGAGCGAATATGCCCGCCTGCCTTCTCGAATGCCGAAGCGACACCGTCTCGCTTGTCGGCATCGGCGACGTAAAAGACGTTGCAGATACTTTTGTCAGGTGTCACCTCGCAAGAGGGTATCGTTACCATCGACAAACGCGGATCGGACAAATCAAACAAAACGATTTGAGCGATGCACTCACGCGCTTCCTCGTTTGCTTTGCGCAATGACGGGTTTTGTTTCATGATGAATCCTTATCGCTTACTGGGTACGCTCGACTTCTTTGACGACGTATCCTTCGATGGTGTCGCCTATCTTGATGTCTTGGTATCCGTTGATGCCGATGCCGCATTCGTAACCCTGCTTGACGGTCTTGACATCTTCTTTGAACCTACGCAGACTTGCGATGGTTCCCTCAAACACAACCGTACCGTCACGTACGATACGAATCTTGTTGTCGCGCGAAATCTCGCCCTCGACGATATAGCAACCGGCAATCGTACCGACTTTTGGTACTTTGAATATGTCACGCACTTCGGCGATACCGGTATCCTCTTCGATAATATCGGGAGACAGCAAGCCGACGCGGGCGGCGTTGATATCCTCGATGGCCTGGTAGATGACGCGATACAACCTGATGTCCACGCCTTCGTGTTCGGCCTGCACTTTGGATTTGCCGGTGGGTCTGACGTTGAAGCCGATGATGATGGCATCGGATGCCGCGGCCAAGGTGACGTCGGTTTCGGTGATGCCGCCGACGGCGCTGTGGACGATGTTGATGCGAACCTCGCTTTGATCCATCTTTTCGAAAGCATCGCGCAGTGCCTCGATGGAACCTTGCACGTCTGCCTTGACGATGAGGTTAAGGTCGGTTTGTTTGCCTTCTTCGATGCGGTTGAACAAGTCATCCAAGCTCATATGGCCCTTGACTTCCTGTTCTGCCAAACGGGCCCTCATGGCGCGCTCGGATGCGAGTTTGCGGGCATCGCGTTCGTCCTCAAACACCCTGAACTCATCACCTGCGGTCGGAACGCTGTTGAGACCCAAGATCTCGACGGGCTCTGCCGGCGCGGCTCCCTTGACATGCTTGCCGTGTGGATCGATCAGTGCACGGACACGGCCGTAAGATGAGCCGGCAACCACAACATCGCCTTGCTTTAACGTACCGCGCTGAATCAAAACGGTGGCAACGGGACCTCTGCCTTCATCAAGGTTTGCCTCGATGACAAAACCGGTCGCAAGAGCATCGGGATTGGCCTTGAGCTCAAGCACGTCGGCCTGCAAAATGATGGTCTCCAACAAATCGTCTATACCGAGCTTTTGCTTTGCGGATACCTCGACGAACATATTTTGTCCGCCCCACTCTTCGGGGATGACGCCGTAATCGACGAGTTCCTGGCGGACCTTATCCGGATTTGCTCCGGCCTTATCTATCTTGTTGACCGCAACCACGATGGGCACGTTTGCGGCCTTGGCGTGGTTGATGGCCTCGATGGTCTGGGGCATGACCCCGTCATCTGCGGCAACGACCAAAACGATGACGTCGGTAACCTGAGCGCCACGGGCGCGCATCGCGGTGAATGCTTCAGGACCGGGTGTATCGATAAAGGTGATGTTTCTGCCGTTGATGTTGGCGATGGAAGCACCGATATGCTGCGTGATACCGCCTGCCTCGCCTGCTGCAACACTGGTATTGCGGATAGCGTCGAGCAATGAGGTCTTGCCGTGATCGACATGGCCCATGACGGTGACGACGGGCTGGCGGGGTTTGAGGTCCTCGGGATTGTCATGGTAGACAACCGCGTACTCCTCTTAGGGAGATACCACGCGCACCTTGCGCCCCAAATCCTCGGCAATAAGCTCGATAAGCTCGTTTGACATGGTTTGGGTCAAGGTCAGCACCTGTCCGAGCATAAAGACATGCTTGATGACGTCGTTGGGAGCGACTTTGATGAGTTCGGCGAACTTGGCAACAGTGGAGCCTTGCGGAATCTCGATGACCGAGGAATCCAAAACAAGCGACGGATCGATGCCGCGCTCGAGGGCCTGCATCTCCAAACGCTCGCGGTTTTCTGCCTCGCGTTTTTCCTTGCGCTTTTTTCTTCTGCCTTCGTTTTCGTGGGAAGAGGCGGCAGCTACCGCGGCACGGGCATCCGCCAAAACTTTGTCGCGCTGCATGCGCTCTGCATTGGCTGCCATGGCGGCGTATCTGTCTTCACCTTCTCCGTCGAAATCAAAGGAATCGATCTCCGATGCCATGGAAACATAACGGTTTCCGCCATGTTTGGATGCGCGTTTGCCGCCCTGATTCTTGCCGTCGCGCTCATCGGAGTACGACTGCTTGTTTTGATTGGGACGACGGGAGCCTTGGTTGTTTGAAGGTTGAGACGGCGTATTTTGCTGCTGTTTTTGCACGATGCGCTGTTTTTCGCTCTGAATTTGGGAAAGCAATCCCCCAAACGCGCCTTTCTCGGATTTGGCATCCGCATCGGGTGCCTGTTTGGGCGCGCTTTTCTGCTCGGAAGACTCGGCTGCCGGCTTGGATTTCATGCGAAGAGCCTCTTCAACGGCGGCCTTCTTCGAACCTGCCTGGCTACGCTCTTCAAACGCGGCTTTGGCTGCGGCTTCCTTTTGCTGCGCGGCAAGACGGGCCTGCTCGTGTTCAATCTGAGCGGCCAGCGTCTCCATGCCGCTCTTGGACATCTGAGGCGCGGATACAGCCGCCTCTTCAACAGGCAAAGATGCAGCGCTCTTCTTGGCTGCGGGCGTCGGCGTTTGCACGAAATCTCCGCGTGCGGCACGCTCCGCCTGACGGCGCAGGCGCTCTTCTTCCACCGCCGCTCTGCGTGCGGCAGCTTCCGCCGCCTTCTTTTTGGCCTCCGCCATTTCCTCTTCGGTCATGGGCGCGGGCTCTCCGGCCGCCTTTGCCGCCATCTTAGGCGCCAAGTCCGCTTTGATCTTTTCGACATCGGACTCGGTCAACATACTGGCGTGACTCATTGCGGCAATACCGAGACGCTTGGTCAAAGCGAGTAATTCCTCATTGCCCATACCAAGCTCTTTTGCCAATGCATTCAGTCGCATACCCGGCATAGATTCTCCTTGTTTTTATTTCTCATGCTCAAACGCTTGAGCAAACAATGCTTTTGCACGCTCATCGTCGATGCTCGTCCGAAGACAGCGTGCCAATCTTTTTGTTTTTATCGCTTTGGCAAAGCACACATCGCCGCATACGTAGGCTCCCCTGCCTAAAGCGTTGTTTGTTTTGTCGTAAAAGACATTGTTTGTCTTGTCATGGACAAAACGAAGCAACTCAACCTTGGGCAAGACTTCTCCGCAGCCAACACAAGTTCGATATGCGATGTGTTTGTTCATCATCTTTGTCAATAACTCCTATTCCATGGAGGAATGGATACCGCAGTAATTGCTGCCGGGTCGTGCATGGTTGCGGCAGCGCTGGCCCTCTTCGTTAACGAAGGCGCAAAGACGAATCTCCTCGGCCTCGACGGGTTCGTCATCCAACAGGCTTTCTTCGACCTGGATGGGCTCACCGGCAAAAGATGCGCTCTTGATGTCGATATGCCATCCGGTCAAACGTGCGGCCAAACGTGCGTTTTGTCCTTCCTTGCCGATTGCCAAAGAAAGCTGGTCGTCTGCAACGATTACCGTCGCAAAATGTTTCTCGGGATTGGAGATGGTCACGCGGGCACCTTTGGCCGGAGAAAGAGCGTTGGCGATGTAGACGGCGGGGTTTTCCGACCACTGGATAACGTCGACACGCTCGTTTCTGAGTTCTTCGACCACGGCACGAACACGGCTGCCCTTGGGACCGACACAGGCACCAACGGGATCGACTCCGCTGTCCTTGGAGTAAACGGCGACCTTGCTTCTGGCGCCGGGCTCACGGGCAACGCTTTTAATTTCGATGATGCCTTCATAGATTTCGGGAACCTCGAGCTCGAAGAGGCGACGCAGCAAATCCGGATGGGTACGGGACACCACGATGGGAGATCTTGCCTGATCGCCGCGGGCATGAGGCACATCGGAGGAAGGATTGCGCACATCGATGATGACGACCTTCAACCTTTGGTTGTGCATGTAATGCTCGTTTGCGGGACGCTCGTTTCTCTCGTTGGGGTTGCGTCTCAAATCGTAATGAGGAAGCTCGGCTTCGACGCCGTCGCGAATCTTGATGGAAGTAAATTCGTTGGTGGATTGCAATACCGTACCGGTTATCAAATCGCCGACCCGATCGGCAAACTCCTCGTAAATGCTTTGGCGTTTGGCGTCGCGGATGATGTTGTTGATGACGTTTTTGGCTTCTTGCGCCGCAAGACGGCTGATGTCGTTGGGAGTGATGTCCACTTCCTCGTAATCGTCGTATTCGCCGGTCTCCTCATTGAACTCGCCTTTGGGGACAAGCTCGTATACGTAGATCTTGCCGCTTTGACGGTCGATGATGGCATGGCAATCGTTTGTCTTGTACAGAATCT
>JAGCZM010000132.1 GCA_017960005.1 Eggerthellaceae bacterium | reverse complement strand
TCTATGACACGATCGGGCCTTCCGTTGCGCGCGATATTTTGGCGATGTTGGCGGATTGGATGGTTTGCCGCCTTCGTTAAAAAGGAAACGCGATGACCGATATTTCGACAGCAGTCAAACTTCCTTCGGTCGTGCGCTTGCACGAAAGAGGCGCCGCGGTTGAAGATGTCCAGCAGCGTTTGGTCCGTCTGGGTTATCTGGACATTTCCGGCGTGGACGGAGCGTTTGAGGGATTGACGTTGCGTGCTCTCGAGCGTTTCTGCGCGGACAACGGTCTTCCCAAACCCACCGAGGTAAACGACAAGGTATGGTCGGCTTTGGTCGACGCATCCTTTTCTTTGGGTGATCGCACGCTGTTTTTGCGTATGCCTTATTTCCATGGACATGACGTATACGAGCTGCAGCAGGCATTGTGCGCGCTCGGGTTTTCCACATACGAGATAGACGGCATATTCGGTGTACATACCGAACTTGCGTTGCGCAGGTTCCAAGAAAACATGGGTCTTCCCAACGACGGCATAGCCGGCGCTTATACCTTTGCCGCCATCCACAACCTCCATCACAGTTGGGAGGGCAAGACCGCCGTCCGTGCCCCGGAAACCTCCGGTTTTGCGCGTATGGCAGCCGTGCTTGAGAAAAACGCCATCTGTCTGTTCGGAACATGCGAGTTTACCCGCGAGGTGGCAAAGCGCATGTCCAATCTGTCTTTGGCGACCTCTCCGATATCGCGTATCGTGAGCGCGGATGCGCTTTTGGTCGCGCCTTCCGATGACATGTTGCGCGTGCGCATCGTCTTGGACGGAGCACAGGAGACCAAAGCAAACGTGCCGCTTGTCTCATACGATCCGGATGACACCTTGTCTCTTCGTATGGGATTTGCCTTGCAGAAGGTAAGGGCGGAGGCCGACAAGCGCATGGCCATCAAACTGCCCGGAAATTCCTGGTTCGGAGCGGGCCTGGAGCGATCCGCTCAGCACTATGCCATTACGATACTCGATGCGCTTTGCGCCGCATTGAGTTAATGTTTTACAAATAACGATGAGGAGTAAGCAATGACCATCACCGCACCGGAAGGAACACGTGATTTGCTCTTTGAGGAGAGCTTTGCTCTCGATGAGTTCAAAAGAATCGCGTTTTCCGTGTTTGAGAAATACGGTTATGAACCCATAGAGACTCCCATCATGGAGCAAACCGACTTATTCGTGCGCGGTATCGGTTCTGCCACCGACGTGGTTTCCAAAGAGATGTTTACCGCCATCTCTGGCGAGAACTTCAAACGCGCGCTTGCGGGGGAGAGCATCAAAGAAAAAAGCCGTTTGAGCCTTCGTCCCGAAGGAACGGCGGGCGTTGTTCGCGCGGTCGTGCAAAACGATTTGGTTCCTCAGGGAGCCTCTCCGGCCAAGCTGATGTATGCCGGACCCATGTTTCGTGCGGAGCGCCCCCAAAAGGGTCGTCAACGTCAGTTCAACCAGGTGGGCATCGAATGTCTGGGTGCGGATGCTCCCAGCGTGGATGCCGAAGCCGTCATCATGCTCATGGAGTTTTACCGCACCATCGGCATTCCGGCGGATGCGATGACGCTGTATATCAACAGCATGGGATGCGAGCATTGCCGTCCCGCATATCGCGATGCGGTGCGCGCATACATGGATGAACATAAAGGCGAGCTTTGCGAAACCTGCATCGAACGCATGGATACCAATCCGCTGCGCGCGTTCGATTGCAAAAACGACAAATGCGCGTCCGTGATGGACAAAGCTCCCAAGATCACCGATTATCTGTGCGATGACTGCAAAGGGCACTACGCGGAGTTCAAGGCTTATTTGACCGGCGCGGGTATCGTTTATAAAGAAAATCCCCGGTTGGTACGCGGTTTGGATTACTACACGAGAAGTGTGTTTGAGGTGCAGGCGGCATGCGGTCTCGGCAGCCAAAACGCAATCGGAGGAGGCGGCAGATACGACAAGCTTGCCCTCGAGATCGGCGGCAGGGATATACCCGGATTGGGTTTTGCCATCGGATTTGAGAGATGCATGCTCGCCCTTGAAGCCGCGGGTGCATCGTTTAAACAACCCAAAACGAAGAAAGCATTCGTCGCATGTGTCGATGAGAGCGTTCGCGATGCGGCGTTTGCGCTAACGCAGGCCTGCAGAAAAGCCGGCATCATCGCCGATGAGGATCATCAAAGACGCTCCCTCAAAAGCCAGCTCAAGCTTGCGGATAAGTGGAACGCGGATTTCGTGGTGATAATCGGACCGGATGAGTTTGCCGTCGGCAAAGCCACGCTTCGCAATATGGATACCCACGAAGAAACACAGCTTGCCATTGACGATATACCCGCTGCCATACGCGCTTAGGGTTTATTCTTTTTTGTCTTTAAACGGTGCCGGTTTATCACGGCACCGTTTTTGTTTTGAGAGGTTACGTTTGGTCGTGATGTAGGTGGGAGTTTATCGCCTTTTGCTTTATAATACTTCGGTTTGAATGAGGGCGACAAACTGCGCCCGAAATCGTTCGTTTTAAACCGAGAGAAGAAAAAGATGACTGATTTCAAAAACATGTTTTGTATGCATACTGCGACCTGCGGTGAGCTTCGCATCACCGATGTCGATCGTGTGGTTGTTTTGACCGGATGGGCATGGCACACCCGCGATCACGGCGGTTTGATTTTCGTGGATCTGCGTGACCGCGAGGGCTATACCCAGGTGGTTGTCGACCCCGATTGCGTCAGTGCCGAGGAGTTCGGCGTTGCCGAGCATTTGGGTCGTGAGTTCGTGCTGCGTATCGAGGGCAAGGTTCGTGCCCGCAGCGCCGAGAGCATCAACCCCAATATGGTCACCGGTCAAATAGAAATACTCGCTTCTTCCTTGGAAGTTTTGAATACTTCGGTCACCCCGCCCTTTGTCATCGAGGACGGTATCGAGACCGATGAAACCACCCGCATGAAATGGCGTTATCTCGACATCCGTCGTCCCGAGATGTATGCAAACATCTATCTGCGCCATCGCGTCGCTCAAGCCATCCGCGGCGCTTTAAACGAGCGCGGATTCCTCGAGGTGGAAACCCCGATTCTCGCAAACAGCACCCCCGAGGGCGCGCGTGACTACATCGTTCCTTCGCGCCCCAACC
>JAGCZM010000131.1 GCA_017960005.1 Eggerthellaceae bacterium | reverse complement strand
TCTGTCGCCGGCATCGCCCAAACCCGGAACGATGTAGGCGGCCTCGTTGAGGCCCTCGTCTATGGCGCAGGTATAGATGTGTATATCGGGATCGGTGGCAAGAACGCGATCGATACCCTCTTGTACGGCAACCAATACCACCAACTTGATGGTGCCGGTAACCCCGCGTCCTCTTAAGTATTTGATGGCCATGGCAGCCGATCCGCCGGTGGCAAGCATGGGATCGACCACGACCACCATACGGTCGGCCACATCGGCGGGCATCTTATCGAAATAAGCGACCGGCTCATGGGTCTCCTCGTCGCGATACATACCCAAATGACCGACACGCGCCGCCGGCATCAAATCCAAAATGCCGTCAACCAAACCCAAACCCGCACGTAAGATGGGAACAACCACCAGTTTTTTGCCCGCCACCTGATAAGCGGTCATCTTGGAGATGGGGGTTTCTATTTCCACAGGCTGCAGAGGCAGATTGCGCATGGCCTCATAGCCTTCGAACAAAGCGATTTCGCGAACGAGTTCCCTGAACTGTTTGCAGGAGGTGTCCTTGTCACGCAGAATGGAGAGCTTGTGCTGTACCAGAGGGTGATCGACGAGGGTAACGCGCGGATCCATATGACGACCTTTCTGTTTTATCGTTGATGATGAACGGTTCATATAATAAAGCCGACCCGTAAAAGAGCCGGCTTTGATTTTTCCTTCTACTTAAAATCAGGATAGAGCGGATGAGCATCGATGATGGATTGCATGCGCCCTTTGATTTCGGCAAGTTTGGCGGGATTTTGCGCATTGAACGTGGCTTCGGCAATGGCGCGTCCCACTTCCGCGAAGTCCTTCTCGTCCAGACCGCGGGTCGTGGCTGCCGCCGAACCCACGCGAATACCGCTGGTGACAAAGGGGCTTCTCGGCTCGTTGGGGATGCAGTTCTTGTTGACGGTCATGCAGACCTCTTCGAGCAGATGCTCGGCATCCTTGCCCGTCACATCGGCCGCGGTCAAATCGACCAGGCACAGATGGTTGTCGGTACCGCCGGTCACCAAGCGCAAACCGCCCTCGATGATGGCTTTGCCCATGGCCGCATTGTTGGCAACCACGTTTTGCATATAGGTCTTGAACTCGGGCTTCAATGCTTCCCCGAACGCCACCGCCTTGGCGGCGATGATGTGCATCAAAGGACCGCCCTGAGAGCCCGGGAACACCGCGCTGTTGATCTTTTTGGCTATCTCTTCGTCATTGGTCATGATGACGCCGCCGCGCGGACCGCGAAGGGTCTTATGGGTGGTGGAGGTGACGATGTGAGCGTAAGGCACGGGGCTGGGATGAAGTCCCCTTGCCACGAGACCGGCGATGTGGGCGATGTCTATCATCAAATAGGCACCCACCTCATCGGCGATCTCTCTCATTCTCTTGAAGTCTATGAACCGAGGATATGCGGATGCGCCGCCGACGATGATGGCGGGCCTGCACTCCTTGGCAAGACGCTCCATTTCGTCATAATCGATGAGTTCGGTTTCGGGATTGAGACCGTAAGGCACGACGTTGTAAATCTTGCCGGAGAAGTTGGCCTGGGAGCCATGTGTCAGATGGCCGCCGCAGTCCAAGCTCAATCCCATGATGGTATCGCCGGGCTTGATGACGGCAAAATAGGCCGCCAAGTTGGCCGAAGCTCCGCTGTGGGGCTGTACGTTTGCAAATTGAACGTCAAAGAGTTTGCACAGTCTTTCCTTGGCGAGATTCTCGACGATGTCGACCTTCTCGCAACCGCCGTAATAGCGATGTCCGGGATAACCTTCCGCATACTTGTTTGTCAACACCGTTCCCATGGCCTCCATGACGGCGGGAGAAACGATGTTTTCGGAAGCGATAAGTTCAATGGTGCCTCTTTGGCGATTCAGCTCGGCTTTGATGGCATCGGCCACTTCGAAGTCGCTTTGAGCCAAACGATCCAACATCATGATTGTTCCTTTCTCACAAGACTATGCGTCTTTATTGCAATCCAATTCATCGATCATTTTCACACGGGTTTCGTGGCGACCGCCCGCAAACTCCGCGGAGAAAAACAAATCCAAAATATGCTCGTTTTGTTCGGCGGAAACAAAACGCGCGGACAAACAGATGACATTTGCGTTGTT
>JAGCZM010000130.1 GCA_017960005.1 Eggerthellaceae bacterium | reverse complement strand
GCAAACGAAAGGACCTTCGCCCACGCAGGTGGAGTAGGCTTTGACGACGCCGAGCACATCATCGATTTTGGCGGTGGGCAAACCCGAACCGATGGGCGCATAAGCTGCCAGTGTGTTGGATGAAGTCGTATACGGATATATTCCGAAATCCAAATCGCGAAGCGCCCCAAGCTGCGCCTCAAACAAAATGTTTTTTCCGCTTTCCTGTGCGTTTTTCAGAACGGAGCCCGTATCGCATATGAAAGGCTTTAGGGGGTTGCAAAACTTTTCCATCCACTCTTCAAGCGATTCCATCGAATACTGTTTGACGCCGTAAACACCCGTTAGAATGAGATTTTTCCATTCGAGCAACTCATGGAGATGGGATTTGAGATCGGAAGGATAAAAAAGCTCGCCTGCCTGAATTGTCTTTTTTTGGTACTTGTCCGAATAAAACGGAGCAATGCCTTGTTTGGTGGAACCGTATTTCTTCTCGGCCAAACGACGCTCTTCCAACTCGTCGAGCATCCGATGCCAAGGCAACAGCAGCGATGCGCGATTGCTGATCAGAAGATTATCCGGAGATATTCCCACTCCGTGGTTAATGACGTCTTGAATCTCGGTCCAAAGGTTTTCCGGGTCAAAAGCCACCCCGTTGCCGAGAATGTTTATCACGCCTTCCCTGAAAATACCCGTCGGAAGCAGATGCAAAGCGAACTTTCCACGATCATTTACCACGGTATGTCCCGCGTTGCCTCCTCCTTGGAACCTGACAACGACGTCATAGTGCTCCGAAAGCAAATCGACCATACGACCCTTGCCTTCGTTACCCCAGTTGACACCGACGAGCACGCAATTGCTCATCTGCCCACCTCCAACTTTTGGGAGACCCTTGACATGATTTCCTTATAGGCATCCTCGACGCCGCCCAAATCCCAGCGGAATCGATCCTTATCGAGCTTTTTGCCGGTGGCGCTGTCCCAAAGCCTGCAGGTATCGGGGCTGATTTCGTCGGCCAAAATGACGGTGCCGTCCGAAAGCCGCCCGAACTCCAATTTGAAATCGACCAACGTGACACCGCAGGTTAACCAAAACGCTTTCAAAAGCTCATTTATGCGAAACGCCAAACGCTTGATTTCGTCAATCTCTTCACGGGAAGCCAAGTGAAGAGCCAAAATGTGATATTCGTTCAGCAGCGGATCGCCCAAAGCATCGTTTTTGTAAGAAAACTCGATGGTCGGCTCGGAAAACACCAAGCCTTCCGCAATACCGTAATTTTTGGCAAAAGATCCGGCGGCAATATTTCGGGTTACGACCTCAAGCGGAACGATCCGAACACGCTTTACCAGGGTATCTCGGTCATTTAACTCCTCGACAAAATGCGTCGGAATACCGTTATTCTCCAAATATCGCATAAGGGCATTGCTTAATCGGTTGTTGATGCTTCCCTTACCTTCTATGGCTCCGCGTTTTTGCCCGTTAAAAGCGGTTGCGTCGTCTTTGTAAGAAACGATCAGCAACTCGGGATCTTGGGTCGCATATACCTTTTTCGCTTTACCTTCGTATATTTGATTGCCTTTTTCCATCAAAAGCTCCCTTTGTATCCTTTCGAAAAAGCACGTATCCGCAGCGGAAAATCGATTCCGCCGCGGATTGTTTTTACATACATACTTCGGATATGCGTTTATTCGACATCCTGCAAAGCATCGTATCCCTCTTCTCCGGTACGGACTTTGACCACGTTTTCGACGTCGTAAACGAATATCTTTCCATCGCCGATATGACCGGTATAAAGCACCTTTTTCGCAGTCTCGATGACATCACGAACCGGTATTGCCGAAACCACGATGTCCACTTGGACCTTCGGACGCAAGTCCGTTTCCACGGCAACGCCGCGATAGTATTCTTTATGACCTTTCTGCATGCCGTATCCCATCACATGAGATACCGTCATGCCGGTGATGCCAAGCTTGGACATGGCATCCTTCAAGGCGTAAAGCTTGTCTTCGTTGAAAACGATCTCGACTTTCGTGAACTTATGACCGTCGAAGCTGGGTTCGCGTTTAACGGGGATTGCTTCGGCAGGAGGCGTTGTGCCGGTCACGGCGATAATCTCCTCACCCGTACCGAACTCCGCATACTTATCGACCGCGGGCATGAAGTCGGGATATGCGCTCGGCAAACCGTGCTCGCTGACATCCAAACCCGAAAGCTCTTCGGAAGCTTCCACGCGAAGAAAATTCTTCTTTTTCAAAAGCCTAAAGAAGCCGAGCATCGTTGCAAAAGCCCAAACGGCTACCGCGACAAATCCGAGCATCTGTATTCCCAATTGCGAAAAATCACCGGTATATATAAGACCGTTTATACCGGCAGGCGCATCGGGGTTGGCAAGCAAACCGACCGCGATGGTACACCAAACACCGTTTGCGGCGTGCACCCCGACCGCACCGACGGGATCGTCGATATGAAACTTCAAATCGAGAACCTCAACCACGATCACAACGAGAATGCCCGCCACGATACCGACCAAACCGGCACCGAAAGCATCAAAGGCATCGCATCCCGCGGTAACCGCGACCAAACCGGCCAAAGCGGCGTTCAAACACATGGAAACATCCGGTTTGCCGTTTTTGAGCCAGGTGTACAACAAAGTGGTGCAAGTTGCCACAGCGGGCGCTATGGTCGTTGCCAAGAAAATGGAAGACAGCTCCGAAGGTGTCGTTGCGGCGGCACCGTTGAACCCGTACCAACCGAGCCACAGAATAAAAACACCCAAAGCACCCAAAGGAATGGAGTGACCGGGAATGGCGTTGATCTTGACAATCTTGCCATCTTTGTCGGTCACGTACTTCCCGATTCTGGGTCCGAGGACGGCCGCGCCGATCAATGCGGCAATACCGCCGACCATGTGAATTGCACAAGAACCCGCATAATCATGGAAACCCAATTGCGCAAGCCATCCTCCTCCCCAAATCCAGTGTGCCTCGATGGGATAAACAAGCAGACACATAACCGAAGAATAGACGCAATAAGCGGAGAATTTCGTGCGCTCTGCCATGGCACCGGAGACAATCGTTGCCGTCGTTGCGCAAAATACGAGATTGAATACGAAATAACTCGCTTGTGTAAATCCTTCCTCGGGCGATGCGATGAATTCTTTGAAATGGGTAAACAAATCAAGATTGGGTTTGCCGATAAGACCGAAGAAGATATCCTCTCCCATCATCAGGGTATAACCGAGCACGGAAAAAACCACCGTACCGATGCAGAAATGCACCATGTTCTTCATGATGATATTGCCCGCGTTCTTTGCCCGGGTAAAGCCGGTTTCCACCATGGCAAAACCGGCCTGCATCCAAAACACGAGGGCGGCGCCAATCAGAAACCAAAACTCAACACTCATGTATGTGCCCTCCCTCTTACTTCACGCTGAACAAAATGTCGTCGTAGGTCGGGAAAGGCCAATAGCTTTTTGCAGTCAAAAGCTCCGCCTGATCGCAGGGGATGCGAAGTTCGCTCATCTTTGGCAATACCGTATCGCGAATCAATTCGGATTCCTCGATGATATCCTTGGCATCCGAAATCTTCAAAAGCGAACATTCCAATGCGGATGTACGCTCGGCAATGCAGTCGGTAAGCGATGAGAGCTTGACCACGAGATCGTTTTCGTAGGCGCATGCAAGATCCGGATTAAGCGATTTCTTTTCTCCGGCTTGCTTGGCAAGATCGGATGTGAAACTCGTGATTGCGGGAGCAATGCGCTTGTGCACCATGTTGATCATGGTATTGGCTTCGATCAAAACGCTCTTGCAATAGTTTTCGAGCATGATATCGCGACGCGAGCGCAGCTCATCTATGGTAAATACACCGAGCCCGGTGAGCATATCGACATTTTTGCCATCGAGCAGATGGGGCATACAGTCGGCGGTCGTGCGGTAGTTCAGCAAACCGCGTTTTTCGGTGGCCTCGGTAATCCAGGCATCATCGTAACCGTTTCCGTTAAAGATGATTCGCCGATGATCTTTGATGGTTTTCTTTATCATCTCATGCAGCGCACTCTCGAAATCTTTGGCCTTCTCGAGC
This sequence comes from Eggerthellaceae bacterium, assembly GCA_017960005.1. Classification (GTDB taxonomy): domain Bacteria; phylum Actinomycetota; class Coriobacteriia; order Coriobacteriales; family Eggerthellaceae; genus RGIG10264. The sequence goes on along the minus strand of JAGCZM010000130.1, from coordinate 3,454 downwards.
CTGTCGGCGTAGATGCGCAAACTCTCGGCAACGGCACTGTTTAACATGATGTTGGCACAGGCGATACTGTTGGAAGAGCCGAGCATCCTGAACTCGAACTTGTTGCCGGTAAAGGCAAACGGAGAGGTTCGGTTGCGGTCCGTAGTATCGCGGTTGAACTTGGGTAAAACATCGACACCGAGTTTCATTTGCATTTTTTCGGTACCCTTGTAAGGCGTATCGGTCTCGATTGCTTCCAACACCGCATTGAGCTCATCACCCAAGAAAATGGAGATGACGGCAGGCGGAGCTTCATTGGCACCCAAACGATGATCGTTTCCGGCAGTTGCAACCGAAATGCGCAGCAAGTCCTGATAATTATCGACTGCTTTGATAACGGCACATAAAAACAGCAGGAATTGGGCGTTTTCATAAGGAGTGTCGCCGGGAGACAACAAATTTTGACCGGTATCGGTGGATATGGACCAGTTGTTATGTTTGCCGCTGCCGTTGACGCCGGCAAAAGGTTTTTCATGAAGCAAACAGACCATGCCGTGCTTTGCGGCGATCTTTTGCATGATTTCCATGGTCAACTGATTATGATCGGTCGCGATATTGGTCGTCGAATAAATCGGAGCAAGCTCATGTTGCGCGGGAGCGACCTCGTTGTGCTCGGTTTTTGCAAGAATGCCGAGTTTCCAAAGCTCCTCGTTTAAATCCTCCATAAACGCGGCTACGGTCGGTTTGATGACGCCGAAATAATGATCGTCGAGCTCTTGCCCCTTGGGAGGCTTGGCACCGAACAAGGTACGGCCGGTAAAACGGAGATCGGGACGTTGGTTGTACATCTCCTGTGAAATCAAGAAATACTCTTGCTCGGGACCCACGGAGGAAACAACGCGTTTTGCGCTCGTGTTACCGAACAATCTCAGAATTCTCAGGGCTTGCTTGTTCAAAACTTCCATCGAACGAAGAAGCGGCGTCTTTTTATCGAGCGCATGACCGCCGTAAGAGCAAAACGCCGTGGGGATACAAAGGGTCTTTCCTTTTATGAACGCATATGAGGTCGGGTCCCATGCGGTATATCCTCTGGCCTCAAAAGTCGCACGCAGCCCGCCCGAGGGAAACGAAGAAGCATCCGGCTCCCCTTTGATCAATTCCTTCCCGGAAAACTCCATGATGACGCTGCCGTCGGGTGAGCACGAAATAAAACTGTCGTGTTTTTCGGCAGTGATGCCGGTGAGCGGTTGAAACCAATGCGTGAAATGCGTCGCCCCGTTGGAAACGGCCCAGTTTTTCATGGCCTCGGCAACGGCATTGGCAACGCCGATATCAAGTTCGCTGCCTTCATCGATGGTCTTTCTCAAAGAAGCGTAAACATCGGCCGACAGAGAAGCGCGCATGACGCGGTCGTCGAATACCTTACTTCCGAAAAAATCAGATACCGTACTCATGATTTGCCTCCTATTTACGAATAAACGAACAAAGGCAAAGGCGTCTTTCGTGCAATCACAAAAGACGCCTTTGCCTTTTATCCGTGCTTTATACGTATTGCTTTTCTCTTAAAAAAGGAGAAAAGGCCTCTCGGAGCAATAACACTCCAAGACGCCCTTGCCTTTTACGAAGGGCATATTATTTCTACCGAAAATCTCTGTCAAGCAGTATTTCGCCGACCGTTTCATTCTCGCACGGGAATGATTTCCGGGCGAGGTAGCTTACCGATGTACACTTGACGCTTCACGGGATATGACGTAGATTGCTTGCAAATGTGCAAAGGCGCTCATTCTCGTACAAACATGTACGTCGATGGGCGCCTTTATGTTTTTTTGAAAGGACCCGGTTGCCATGGAGAAAGAAGGACAGGTACGCATTCCTTCGGGATGTGCGATTGCGGCGGTCATTTCCAGAGACGGAAAGAAGATGTCCGGAGAGATGATCGTCGATGCCATGAAACCCATGCATGAACGCTCAAACGGTCTCGGCGGCGGCTTTGCGGCCTACGGCATTTATCCGGAATATAAAGATTTTTACGCTTTGCATCTGTTTTTCGACTCGAGAGAGACAAGAAAAAGCTGCGAGGCTTATTTGAAAGAATATTTCGAAATCGTTCACTCCGAACGTATTCCCACCCGAACCATACCGGCGATTACCGACGAACCCATCATCTGGCGCTTCTTCGTTGCCCCTTTGGGTTCCATGCTCAAAAGCATGCAGCTTGACGAAAAAGAGTTTGTCGCACGTGCCGTCATGAAAATCAATGCGGAAATGCAAGGCGCTTATGTGTTCTCCAGCGGAAAAAACATGGGCACGTTTAAGGCCGTTGGCTTTCCCGAAGATGTCGGCGTATTTTACCGCCTGGAAGAATACGAAGGATATTCTTGGACGGCGCATGGACGTTATCCGACCAATACGCCGGGCTGGTGGGGCGGCGCACACCCCTTTACCCTACTCGATTACTCGGTGGTCCACAACGGTGAGATCTCTTCGTATGATGCCAACAGACGCCTGATAGAGATGTTCGGGTACAAATGCACACTGCAAACGGATACCGAAGTCATCACCTACATCATGGATTATTTGGTGCGCGTGAAAGGTTTGACGTTAAACGAAGCGGCGAATGTCGTTGCCGCGCCGTTTTGGAGCACGATAGAGCGCGAAAAAGATCCCTACGAACAACAAAAACACACGTTTTTGAGAAAGACGTTTCCGAGTCTGCTTGTCACGGGGCCGTTTTCCATCGTATTGGGATTCACCGGAGGCCTCATGGCCTTAAACGATCGTTTGAAACTGCGCTCGATGGTCGTCGGTGAGAAAGACGACCGCGTATTCATCGCAAGCGAAGAAGCCGCGATTCGAACCATGGAGCCGGATGCGGAAAACATTTGGGCTCCCGCGGGCGGAGAACCGGTGATTCTACGGGTGAAAGAGGGTGCTTACTGATGAGCATGGATTTCATATATCCGGAATTCGAGGTAATCCGCAACGAAAACCGCTGTATCGCCTGTAGGGTGTGCGAACGCCAGTGCGCAAACGGCGTTCATTCTTATAGCCCGGAACGCGAAAGAATGATAAGCGACGACATGAAGTGCGTCGATTGTCAACGCTGTGTTTCGTTATGCCCAACCCGGGCTTTGAAAATCGTCAAAAGCAACTGCGCTTTGCGAGAAAACGCCAACTGGCAAAACAACACGATAAAAGAAATCTACAAACAGGCCTCAAGCGGCGGTGTCCTGCTGTCTTCCATGGGCAATCCCAAACCGTTACCCGTGTATTGGGACAAAATTTTGATCAACGCCTCACAAGTGACCAACCCCTCCATCGATCCGCTCAGAGAGCCGATGGAAACACATGTCTCCCTTGGCAAAAAACCCGACAAAATCACCCGCGATAAAAACGGCAGAATCATATGCGAGCTTCCGCCGCAAATCGATCTTTCCATGCCGGTGATGTTTTCGGCGATGAGCTACGGTTCCAT
>JAGCZM010000129.1 GCA_017960005.1 Eggerthellaceae bacterium | reverse complement strand
CGTTGTTGTGCTCGACGCATAACGTCGCAAACTCGGGTGAGGTGATGTTTGCGGCACGGATACCGCGTATCTTGTTTGCGGCCATGCACATGCCCACGCCGGTGCCGCAAATCAAAATGCCTTTCGATTCGTCGTCTTTTGCCACTTCATTGCAAACCGCAATCGCGCAAAGCGGATAATCGGTACGCTCGTCGCTGTACGCTCCGCAATCCTTTACCTCAAAGCCCTTATCGGCAAGATAAGCTTTGATGGCTTCTTTCTGGGCAAATCCCGCATGGTCCGCGCCGATATAAAGTTTCACGAAAGGCCTTTCTCAATAAAGCCGCTTAACCGTTAATAGCGAATAGTAGACTCAATGGCTCTCTTCCAGCCCGCCAAGTGCTCTTTTCGTACAAAATCTTCCATATGAGGTTCAAAAACGTCGTCATTTGCGCGCAAAGACGCGATTTCTTGCTTGTCTTTCCAAAATCCGCTGTACAAGCCGGCCAGGTAAGCGGCACCGAGCGCGGTGGTTTCCACGTTCTTGGGACGACGTATCTCGCTTTCCAAAATATCGGATTGGAATTGCATCAAGAAGTTGTTGGAGGAAGCTCCTCCGTCGACGTTTAACATGGAGATGGGACAGTACGCATCGGCCTCCATCGCCCTGAACAAATCGTATACCTCAAATGCAATGGCCTCCAGGGCGGCACGGCACAAATGAGCCGGTGTGGTGCCGCGGGTGATGCCGTAGATGGCGCCTCGTGCATCGGCCTTCCAATAAGGAGCTCCCAACCCGGTAAAGGCGGGAACGATATACACTCCCCCGCTGTCTTTGACCGATCTGGCCAGTTTTTCGGAATCCGAGGCTTTGGAGATGATGCGCAACTCATCACGCAACCACTGCACCAAAGCACCCGCGATAAACACGCTTCCTTCAAGCGCGTATTCAAACCCCTTGGTTCCGGGTGCGGATGCGGCGATGGTGGTGACCAGGTTGGACGTGGATTTACATGCCTTGTCGCCGGTGTTCATCAACAAAAAGCAACCGGTACCGTAGGTATTTTTGGCCTGTCCCGCTTCAAAGCAGCACTGACCGAACAACGCGCTTTGCTGGTCTCCTGCAACACCGCAGATGGAGATGCCTTGCGCGATGCCGGGATTGGCGGTTGCGCCGAACAGACTCGATGAGGGATATACCTGAGGAAGCATGGAAGAAGGAATATTAAACAGATCGAGCAGCCATTGGTCCCAGCATCCTTCGTGGATGTTGTAGAGCATGGTACGGCTGGCGCTGGTCACATCGGTGGCATGTACCGCACCGTAGGTCAGTGCCCAGATGATCCAGGTATCGACCGTGCCGAACACCAAATCGCCTGCCTCCGCGCGCTCCCGTGCGCCTTTGACGTTATCCAAAATCCATTTAATCTTGCTTGCCGAAAAATAAGCATCGGGAATAAGACCTGTCTTATCGGTGATGGTTTGGGCAACCTGCTTGTCTTTGCAGATTTCGGCAATCATGTCGGCGGTGCGGCGGCACTGCCATACGATGCCGTTGTAGACGGGGGCACCGGTATTCCTGTCCCAAACAAAGACGGTTTCTCTTTGGTTGGTGATGCCGATGCTGTCGATGTCGCTCGGAGCAATGTCGCATGACACCAATAACTCCGTCAAAGCACCCAGCTGCGTGGCAAGGGTATCTTGGGGATTGTGCTCCACCCAACCCGGCTGCGGATAAATCTGCGGAATGGGACGCTGCGATATACCGCAGACGTTTCCGCTTTTATCAAACGCGATGGCGCGGGACGAAGTCGTTCCCGCATCGAGTGCGATGACGTATTTCTTTGCCATGGACAACCCCTTTTGGTAAAGATGCTTGTTTAAAGGACGTGCGACTTGATCCAAGCAAGGATGTCATCATAGACAACCCGGTGATCTGTTTCGTTTAAGATCTCATGGCGCATATGCTCGTAAATCTTGACCTCGACATCCGCAACACCGGCATCTTTCATGGCCTTGGCTGCGGCCAAGGGACCCTTGCCGTTGCTGCCGACGGGATCCTCGGCACCCGAGATGACGAATACGGGCATATCCTTGGGCTGTCCCTGAACGCATTCGGAAGACACACACTCACCGGTAAGACTCATCAATGCCACATAGCCGCCTGCCGTAAAGCTGAACCCGCAACGCTCGTCCGCGATGTATTTGTCGACGTTTTTTTCGTTATACGACAGCCAATCCTTGTCGGTACGGGCATCTTTGATCGCTTTTCCGTACGCGCCCGTGGAAAGGCCTTCCAAAAAGCTGCTCTTATATCCTTGGCCCTTGGATTTGACCAGATGGTTGGCAATCATCTTGCCAAACGAAGATGCCGCGGCAGGTACGTTGCCGGTACCGCAAATGATGGCACCGGACAAGCCCTCTCCGTATTTACCGATATAGCAGCGTGCCACAAACGATCCCATGGAGTGACCGAACAAAATATAGGGAGTGTCTTTGTCGAAACGCTCCGATACCAGCTTTCTTAAGGTATCCACGTCGGCAAGCATGTTGTCTTTGCCCTCCGGTGCATTGATATCGCCGAACTCCGCAGGAGATGCAACGCTGTCGCCGTGACCGATTTGGTCGTGTCCGCATACCACAAAACCGTTTGTTGCCAGAAATCTCGCGAAATCATCGTAGCGATCGATGTACTCGCACATGCCATGCACCAGCTGAACGATGCCGGCAGGCTTGGGAAGAGCTCCGTCGTTTGCAAGATAGGCGGGCAAAGACCAAATCTTGCCTTTGATTTGCGTATAACCGTTGGAAGATGCAAAACCGATCGGTTCGACGATGATTTCGGAATTCATGGAAAGCCTCCCTGCTCTTGTTTGAATTATCCTTGTCTGCTCACGCATTATAGCGCTTGAAAGATTTCGTAAAACAAACCCGATGCCCTCTCCAAATCATCCCTCAAATCCGAAGACGTGCACACATCCCCGGGCGATGCGGGAAGATCGGTTTCGAATAAAACACGGTCGATATCGACGAAGGGAGCATACGATTTTGCTTTCTTCGTT
>JAGCZM010000012.1 GCA_017960005.1 Eggerthellaceae bacterium | reverse complement strand
TTGATCGAGAGCTTCAAGGCACTGCCGTTTTTGTGCCAGCGCGCGCTTGATTTGAACACCAAGGCCATGCGCATAGCCAAGCGCTACCATGATAAAGAATCCCTGTTCTTTATCGGGCGCAATATCGATTATGCCGTCTGTCTGGAAGCGTCTTTGAAGCTCAAAGAAATAAGTTACATACACAGTGAAGCTTATGCCGCGGGCGAGCTCAAACACGGAACCATCGCGCTTATCGATGAAGGCAGATTGGTTATCGCGCTTGCGTGCTTCGAGAGGCTGTTTGAAAAAACGATGTCGAACATCCGTGAGGTCAAGGCAAGGGGAGCCAGAGTGTTGGGTGTGGTACGGGAATCCGAACGTCGCATCTATGCCGAGGCAGACGATATCCTCCTTGTTCCCGAAACCCAAGATATCCTCATGCCCATCATCGAGATTGTCCCGTTGCAGCTTTTTGCTTACTACGTCGCCTCGGAAAACAACTGCGACATCGATAAGCCCAAGAACCTGGCCAAATCCGTAACCGTGGAATAGGTTTGTCATGAACGCAAAAGTCCTCACTGCGATTGTCTTGGGAAAAGCGGCGGGGGCGATTATGCGCCTGTTTGGGCGGGGAAGCTCGTTTCCCGGAGCATTGGCTTTGCGCATCTGCCCCGAGTTGCTCGGCATCCTTGCCAAGGATGTACGCGTTGCGGTGGTGACGGGCACCAACGGCAAAACCACCACCTGTCATATGATTGCCAAGATCTTAATGGATGAGGGCAACAGGGTATTGGCAAACGAGATGGGTGCCAACATGGCATCCGGCATCGCTTCCGCCTTTGTATTCCGTGCGCGATTGAACGCAACCGTGGATGCCGATTATGCCGTCATCGAATGCGATGAGGCCTCCCTTGTCCATGTCGCTTCTGCCCTAAAGCCTTTTGCGGTCGTGGTTACCAATGTGTTTCGGGACCAGTTGGACCGATACGGCGAGATAACCACCACGCTCGATATCATCAAACAGGGTTTAAAACTCATCCCCTCGTCTTTGTTGGTCGTCAATGCGGATTGCTCTTTATGCGCGTCTCTGGGTGATTTGCCCAATAAGATCGTTTATTACGGCTTGTCGGGAGCAAAGGAGTTTTGCGCTAAGCATACAAGTGCTCAGGAAGTATCGCGTTGCATCAAATGCGGTGCCCCGTATCAATACGAATATCGTCTCTTTGCCCACCTGGGAGGTTTTTATTGCAAGGAATGCGGATACAAACGTCCCGAGCCGGATTTGGAAGCTTTGTCGGTCAAGTACGATGACAAAAACCAAAGCATCGTCGATGTTACCGTCAAAGGAAGCGACAAAGTCATAAAACTCAATCTCTCTTTGCCCGGTATGTTCAATATCCATAATGCCTTGGCGGCCTTGTGTGTCGCTAAGGCATCCGGCATCGAATACAAGAATGCTCTTGCATCCCTGTCGCTTGTCGATGCGAGTTTCGGGAGGATGGAGAGGTTTGTTTTGTCGGGTACGGAGGTTTGCATGGTATTGGTCAAAAACCCCACCGGCGCCGATTTGATACTGAGCTTCCTGATGCAAAACAAACGGTACAAACGGGTGGTGTTCGGGTTAAATGACAACCCGGCTGACGGAGAGGACATCTCATGGATATGGGATGCTTCTTTCGAAAGCATATATGAGCAAAAAGATTTTTCTTTTTCAAAAACCTATGTCATGGGAACGAGATCGTCCGATATGGCTCTTCGTCTCAAATATGCCGGCGCCGATGCAAGTTCGATTCATACGATACATGAGACAAAGGATGTGGCCTCGGTAATAGAGGATGGCGATGAGCCCATCTGTTTGGTCTTGAACTATACCTCCATGCTGCAGACAAGGCGCTTTTTGGATAAGCATTATCGGTTGGGAGGTTTGCGATGAGCAGAACATCTCCCGTAAGGATATGTCATCTTTATCCCGAAATGCTCAACCTCTACGGAGATGTGGGTAACATCATCTGTTTGAAACAACGTCTTTTATGGCGCGGTATTCCTTGCGAAATAATTCCGGTCCGATTCGGAGAGAAGCTGTCTTTAAGTGATGTCGACATGGTCTTTGTCGGGGGAGGACAGGATTTCGAGCAAGAGATATTGCTGGGGGATTTAAAAGGAAACAAGGCAAACGAGATCAAAGCTGCCGTGGCAGACGATATGCCGCGTCTGGCGATATGCGGAGGCTATCAGATGTTGGGTCACTACTACACGGATGCCCAAGGAAACACCCTCGATTATCTGAGTATCGTCGATTTTTATACGGTCGCATCCAAAGAGCGCATGGTCGGAAACCTTGCGTTTGGTCTCAACGACGACCCCTCCACTCTTATTCTTGGTTTCGAAAACCACGGAGGAAAAACGTATTTGGGAGACGG
>JAGCZM010000128.1 GCA_017960005.1 Eggerthellaceae bacterium | reverse complement strand
GTGTTTGTCGGGGGAGCGCTGAGTTCATCCGTTTATCTTTATGACGAAACCCCATTAAATGACATGGACGCAAAAGAAATTCGCATACCCACCAAAAAAATATCCGAGATTAAACCTTTTGCGGGGCAACACATTAGCGTAATATGCGGGAATTCTCTGATTGCCGTGTATCGGTTCGATGATGTCCGCGACGCGTTTGTCGCGGATTGCGTATTTGCAAAGGGGGTGTCACGTGGCAGAGACTTTGAGCTTTGATGAAGCCAAAAAACTTCATACCTTAAAAGGCGCATCGGTTGCATTCGGGGTATTCGACGGCGTGCACCTCGGACATAAGTTTTTGATCGAATGTGCGGCCGAGGCAGCCGTGGCATCGGATGTCTCTTTGGTCGTGCTGACATTTGACAAGGATCCCGACGAATTACTGAGACCTCTCAAAGTAAAGAAGCTGCTCTCAAACGAGGAGAGACTTGATGCGATTGCGGCATGCGGTGTCGATGCCATCGTCGTTTTGCCCTTCACACAATCCCTCGCAAAGATGAACCCGCACGATTTCATGGAATACGCGTTCGGGAAAAACACGCCTTCTCTTTTGCATGTGGGATATGATTTTACGTTCGGATACAAGGCCGAAGGCACCTTAAAGGACCTTGAGGATTGGGGCCGCTCCAAGCGCATGGAGGTGCTCGGCCATCAGCTCAAGTCCCGCGATCAGATCCCGATTTCTGCAACGCGTATCAGAAGGCTTCTGCAAGCCGGTAAGGTATCGGCAGCCGCCAATCTGCTCGGTTATCCTTACTCGATTACCGGCAAGGTCATCCGCGGTAGAGGAGACGGTGCGGAGTTCGGGTTCAGGACGGCAAACATCAACATCGACGACGAATACAAATGCATCGCCGACGGTGTGTACGGCGGTTATGTCGATGTCGACGGAAAAACCTACAAAGCGGCCGTATCCGTGGGTGTGTCTCCCATGTTTGTTTCCACCGCCACATCCAACTGCGAAGCTCATCTCATCGACTTTGAGGGAGATATATACGGCAAGAACATCACCATCCGTTTTGAGACCTATCTGCGTCCGATGATGAGGTTTTCCAACACGGAATATCTCGTCAAGATGGTCAACGACAACATCGCCTGGATCAACGACAACCTCTGATTGTACAAACCTTTCCGTTCCCGTAAGTGTTTTTCGGGTTTTTGTCGATATTCCCGCAAATAAACCTTGTTTACCGTAAAATGGCACAGTTATAAAAAGCGCGCATTGCGTGCTTGTTTTGGTGTCTTACTAAGGAGGTAAGAGTGACTACTACAGTCGCGTGGTTGGCTCCCGCATGTGCCGTCATCGGCATTTTGGTTGCCGCCTACCTCGGATCTTGGGTTATCAGACAAAACCCGGGTCCGGACAAGATGAACGACATCTCGAAGAAGATTCAGCAGGGTGCAAAGGCATTCCTGTTCTCCGAGTATAAGTTGCTCATCATCTTCATGGTTGTTGTTGCATTGATCATGGGCTTTGCTTTGAGCTGGATTACCGCACTGGCATTCGTGACCGGCGGTATTCTTTCTGCGGCTGCCGGTTATGTCGGTATGCATGTTGCGACTCGTGCCAACACCCGTACCGCTTACGCTGCCGAGGAGTCGGTTGCCAAAGCACTGAACATCAGCTTCAAATCCGGTTTGACCATGGGCCTTTGCGTTGCATCCTTTGCATTGCTGGGCCTTTCTTTATGGCTCATTTTGCTGGTTTTCGGAGTGGATGTACCTGCTTTGATGCATACCAATATCGGTATGGTTGAGGGCTTTGCCACCGGCGCTTCCGCCGTTGCGCTGTTTGCCCGTGTCGGCGGCGGTATCTATACCAAGGCGGC
>JAGCZM010000127.1 GCA_017960005.1 Eggerthellaceae bacterium | reverse complement strand
CATGACGATCAATGCGGGCATCATAACCATGTTGGCTTTCTCGATACCGCCCTTGACGCCCAAGGCGACGATGGCAAAAACGATTGCCATGAAGATAAGCATCCACAGATAGCTTCCTCCGTCGGTACCGTACAAGAAGTCAACGAAGTACCCGCCGCCGTCCGCAAGCGCACCCGCGCCCTCGGCGATGTAGGAAACGGTGTACTTGGTTACCCAGCCACCGATGAGGCAGTAGTACGGTGTGATGATGAAAGGCACCAACGCCGCAATAATACCTATCCAGGTGAACTTTTTGCCAAAGCTCGAGAAAGCACCGATTACGCTTTGGCCGGTCTTACGTCCGAGAGCGTTCTCAAGCAAGAGCAAAGAGATACCCACGGTAAAGACCAATACGATATACGTAATGAGAAATGTGCCGCCGCCGAATTTTGCTGCCAAATACGGGAAGCGCCACATGTTACCCAGGCCGACGGCTGATGCCGCACCGGCGAGGATAAAGGCCCACTTACCAGACCAGCTGGCACGCGGTTTGATTGTGTCTGAAGCCATATTTCCTCCCATGGTCGACAATGTTCAGGTTTCCCTGTGGTCAAAAAACCGATGCATGACAAAGCACGGTCTTTTACACCTTAACGGACAAATTGTAACCATTCGGAAACACATTGCATAAAAATACACGGTAAACACACCTAAACGGCGTCGTTTTGAGCAGAAAAAGAGCATGCATTCATGCCCAAATGCTATCCGATTTCGAACAATTCACGCATCGGTATAACTTCGGTAAACATCGTTTGAACGCTTATGGTTTAAAGGCGTTTCATTTACAATACATACGTCAAAAAAAGGAGTTTTGAGGATATGTGCGGCATTTGCGGCTTCATGGGCGACTTCGAAGCCAACGACAAGAAAAGCCTTTCCGTCTTGAAAAAGATGTGCGACGTCATGGCCCATCGCGGACCCGACGGCGAAGGTCAATACGTCGATGAGGGCATCGCGCTCGGACATCGTCGTCTTTCTTTGATTGACTTGGAAGGCGGCAACCAACCCATGGTGCGCGCAACCGGCGAGAAAGCCTCCGCAATAACCTCTCCCGCCCTGCGTGCCGACGGCACTCCCTGCATGACAAAAACCCTCTCCAAAAAGCACGGCCGCTATGCGATCGTGTTCAACGGAGAAATCTATAACTACCGCGATTTGCGCGTCGATCTGGAAAACGACGGATGGAAGTTCGAGACACAATCCGACACGGAAACCCTTCTGGTCGGTTATCTGGCATGGGGCCAGGGCGTGCTTGACAAAATCAGAGGCATGTTTGCCTTTGCCATCTGGGATGCCGAAAAAAAAGAGCTGTTTTGCGCACGCGACTTCTTCGGTATCAAGCCGTTTTATTACACTGTAATCAAAGACGAAGATAAACCCTCCGCCTTTATCTTTGCCAGCGAAATCAAAAGCATTCTCGAGCATCCTTCCTACGACAGAAAGCTTAATACCGAAGCGCTCGATCAATACCTTTGTTTCCAATTCTCCGCTTTGCCCGAAACGTTTTTCAAAGGGATATTCAAGCTTGAGCCCGGACATTGCTGCGTGGTACGCACGGACGGCAGCATGACCATGCGCCGTTATTGGAGACCGGAATACCGCTTTAACGAAAACCGTGACATGGACAAAACCGTGGAAGCCATCCATGATGCCATCAGAGAAAGCGTGCGTTATCACAACGTCGCCGACGTGGAGGTCGGATCGTTTCTCTCCAGCGGCATAGACAGCAGTTACATGGCTGCCTGCCTTGCCAAAGAAAACCCCGACATCGAAACGTTTACGGTGGGATTTTCGGAATACGGCAACAGCAAAGAAGCGCGTGACGAGATTTCGTGGGCACGTGAGTTGGCTCAGGATCTGGGTATCAAAAACGACAGCAAGCACATCACCGAAGAAGAGTATTGGAAAGTGTTGCCGCGCGTGCAATGGCATATGGACGAACCTTCCGCCGATCCCAGTGCGGTTGCGTTGTATTTCGTGGACATGATTGCCGCCAAGAAGGTCAAAGCCGTGCTCTCCGGAGAAGGCGCCGATGAGTTTTTCGGAGGATATCGCATTTACCAAACCCCCTTGGCAAACGCCAAGGTCGGCTGGGTTCCCAAACCCCTCCTCAAGGGTGCCGCTTCCTTCATGAAGAAGCACAACCTGCGCGGAGAAAACTATCTTACCCGAGCCAGCCAAAGCGTCGAAGATTGGTATTACACCAACGCCAATGCCGTGGCATTCGATACAAAAGAAAGAAACCGCATCCGCGGATACGCCGAAGAACTCGCCCAAGATATTCCCACACCTCAACAAATCACCGCTCCGGTGTATGGAGAGGTGTCCGATCTCGACGAAACCACCCGCATGCAATACGTCGATTTGTATTTCTGGCTGGTCGGCGACATCCTGCTTAAGACCGACAAGATGAGCATGGCCCACAGTTTGGAAAGCCGCGTTCCTTTTATGGACAAAAAGGTGTTTGCCTTATCCTGTACCATCCCCACCGAGCAAAAAATCACCCAAAGCCAAACAAAAATAGCCCTTCGCCGCGCCGCAACCAGACTCATCCCGCTCGATTGGGCGGAGAAAGAAAAACTGGGTTTCCCGGTGCCGGTGGTGGGATGGCTCAAACAAGACAGATACTACGATTTAATCAAGCAATGGTTCACAAGCGATGAAGCGAAGTTGTTTTGCGACATCAACGAACTGGTCAGACTCCTTGACGAGCACAAAGAAAGCGTTCGGGACAACACCCGCAGGATCTGGATCGTCTATATGTTTTTGATGTGGTATCGGATTTATTTCGTGGATAAGTCGATCCCCGAACTTCCCGAACTCGACTGATATAAAACACCCGGCAATCAAACCGGGTGTTTTTATTCGTGGGGATATAGCCGATCGCTTCGTATGGCCGTAATATGGCCTTCCGCATCTTTGAAGAAACAAAGCTTTCCGCCGGCACCCGTGTACATCAGCTGAAACGTCGAAGGTATGCTCATGCGGGGCTTTTCGGAAATGTCGGCCGGTTTGTCGAACAGTTCATGTTCGTAGGTAACCTTCCACAAAAACAAACCGGCCGCAGGCGCGCACTCCCCCGCGGCGCTTCGATTGAGCGCATCGAGTGCTTCTTTTACCCAAGAGATTTCTCTTTTATGGCGCCCCACCATCACCAGCGTGCCGACGATGGTTCTCACCATGGAATGCAAAAATGCGTTTCCGCAGACCTTAATGACGACAACTTCTTCCCCGAACATCTTTTCTTCGGAAAAAGAAATTTCGGAGATATTTCGCATGGTGGTTTTGTCCACCGATGATGCCGCCATGCAAAAACTCTTGAAATCATGCTCTCCTATGAGGCAACGGGAAGCCTCGTACATGGCGGCGATATCCAAATCATCCGCCACATACCAAGACTTGTCCTTCATGAATATCGGAGGGGTTTTGCCCACAACCAAGAAATAGCGATACTCACGCAAGACGGCGTCGAATCGCGCGGAGAAGCCGTCGTTGCATACGGTCACGGCAGAAACAGTCACATCATCGCTTGTCAGGGCGTTTAAGGAACGAAGAAGGGATGCGTTTGTTTTTTGATTCAGTTCTTCTTGAGAAACCTCAAAACTCACGACCTGCCCGAGCGCATGAACACCGGCATCGGTTCTGCCGGCGCATACGGTATCGATCTTGCGCTTGAACACGATGGCAAGGGCATCTTCGATTTCTCCTTGGACGGTAGCCTGATCGGGTTGTTTGGCATAGCCGCAAAAAGGAGCTCCGTTATAGGCAACCGATAATGCCAGCGTCGGCATGCAAAATCACCCCAAGACCCCTCTGCCGAATTGGGATTCCAACTCGGCACGCAAAACGGCATTCGTGGCATCGACCTTGCTTTCCAAATCCGCTCTGAACTTACGCCCATCAGCTTGAGTGACGACAAGTGACACGCTGTCGCGTCCCGGATACTGGGAAAGCAATCTGTTGAGCTTGGCGGTTGCCACACTGTCGACATCGCTTGCGTTGAGATGAAGTTCCATAAGCAAAGGCAAGGTATCCTCGGGATGAAGTTCGATGACGGCTGCCTCGTCGACCTTGATTTGGCTTCCTCTGTCGCCTTTCTCGAAACTTCCGCGAATACGTACCACCGCATCCTCGACCAACACATCACGGTATTTCGCATAATCAAAGCAGATGCAGTTGGCATAACCGGTGGTGTCTTCCAACGTGAACGTCGCCATCAGTTTGCCCTTTTTGGTGAGTTTGGTTTCCACCTTGGTGACCATACCCACAAAGGACGCAAGCGGAATGTCCTTTTCGACTTCGGCCAATGAACCGAGGTTGTATTTGGTCATGCGCGCGAGCACCGCTTCATAGGGACGAAGCGGGTGGTCGGATACATACACTCCCATGATTGCTTTTTCGTAAGCAAGAAGGCTGCGGTGATCCCATTCGATGCCGTCGGGCGCGGGAATGTCGTCATCCATGCCCATCGCGGATGTATCGAACAAATCGAACATGCTCATCTGACCGCGCACCTTGTCGCGCTGACGCTTGGACGCGTCTGCCAACAATGTGGTTTCGTCGATGAAATACATCAATTGCTTGCGGGTGTAACCCGTCGAATCGAACGCGCCGCTTTTGAACAGGGATTCGAGAGCGCGGCGGTTGTAGCATTTGGAATCGAGCCTGTTCACGAAATCATGCAATGAAGTGTAAGGACCGTTTGCTTCGCGCTCCGCCACGATAGCTTCAACCACGCCGACACCGACGTTGCTGATACCGGCAAGACCGAACCTGATTCCCTCGTCGGTCGGTGTGAAATCCACACCCGAGATGTTGATGTCGGGAGGCAGTACCGGCGTTCCGTTGTGGTTGCAACTCGAAACGTATTTGATCAGCTGATCGTTTTTGCCGATGTAACTGGACAGCACCGCCGCCATGAAATCGT
>JAGCZM010000126.1 GCA_017960005.1 Eggerthellaceae bacterium | reverse complement strand
GGGAGCTTTCGATGATGTTTTCTTTGGCGGGCATCATTTCCTACAAGATGATGCCGCACGACCACAGCAAGCGCTATTTTGCCAAGAACGGCAAGAAGGGCATCAGCTGCAAACTGGTCGTCGCCATAGAGATGGCGTTGCTCTTTGCGTTGGTCGAGAGTTTCTTGGCGGGTACTTCAAATCACTCCTTTATCTGGGTATACGAATGGTGGGGAGTTTTGCCGGTGTTCATCACCACCTATATCCCGTTTTTCTTAGCAAGCAATTACGTGCCGGACATGGATCCCAAGAAGCGCAAGATCTTCCTGATTGCCATTTGGGGGCTTGTTGCTCTCCTTCTGGTCGTTTTGATCGCCTGCGGCATCATTTAGTGAGATACTGCGACAGTATCTTTCCAATAAGTTTTGTCGAAAGGATTCAAACGTGTCTGCGGAAAAGAAAAATCTCGATTGGGGTAATCTCGGATTTGCTTACATCCCGACGGATTTCAGTTATGTATGCAATTACAAAAACGGAGCGTGGGGCGAAGGTTTTCTGACCTCCGATCACAGCCTGCAAATCAGCGAATGCGCCGGCATTTTCCACTACTGCCAAGAGGTCTTTGAGGGGCTTAAGGCCTACACCACCCGCGACGGCAGGATTGTATGCTTCAGGCCCGACTTAAACGCCGAGCGTATGTATGCATCCGCGCAGCGTCTGTGCATGCCGCCCTTCCCCATCGATCGTTTCATCGATGCCGTCAAAACCGTCGTCAAAGCCAACGAGGCTTGGGTTCCCCCGTTCGGTTCGGGAGCCACCTTATACGTGCGCCCGTTCATGATCGCCACCGGCGACGTCATCGGCGTCAAGGCCGCAACCGAGTATCAGTTCCGCATCCTGGTCACCCCGGTCGGTCCGTATTTCAAGGGCGGAGATACCTCCGTCAAACTGACGATTTCGGACTTCGACCGTGCCGCGCCGCGCGGTACAGGCAACATCAAAGCCGGCCTCAACTATGCGATGAGCTTGTATGCCACCGAGGCCGCACACCATGCAGGTTATGCGGAAAACCTCTATCTCGACTCTCAGACACGTACCTTTATCGAAGAGACGGGCGGCGCAAACGTGCTGTTTGCCGCAGCCGACAGCTCTTTGGTCGTACCCAAGTCCGCCACCGACTCCATCTTGCCCTCCATCACCCGCAGATCGCTTATCGTGGTTGCCCGTGACATCCTGGGCATGCAGGTAGTCGAGCGCGCGGTCAAGTTCGAAGAAGTGCAATCCGGCGCGTTTGAGGAATGCGGCTTGTGCGGTACCGCCGCCGTCATCAGCCCTGTTGCCGGCATCGAGAAACCCGAAGCGGGCATCTCAATTTCGTTCCCGAAGGCAGCAAACGGCGCAGGTCCCATCATGGCCAAACTCAGAAAGACCCTGACCGACATCCAAACCGGAGAAGCAGAAGGACCGCAAGGCTGGGTTGTCGAAATCAACTAGCATTCCAAAACATGTTTCCGCAAAAGCCGCTCGTCATCGAGCGGCTTTTTTGTACAATCCGTTTGATGAACAATTCCGACAAAACATATCCGCGATTGATCCAAACCGAAGAGGGCTTGGCCTTAACCGACGGCTTGACGACGCTTCGCTCGGATTTCGGGCAAATGATTGCGCGCCTTGCACCAAACAAAATCGCCAAGGAACTCGTCGTCTGTGCCGCCAAGGGCAAACAATCCATCGCCTATCCCGGACAACTGTGGGCAATAGACGCGACGGCGGGGCTGGGAGAAGACGGCCTTTTGCTTGCTGCCGCCGGATATCGCGTCACGATGTATGAGCGCAACAAAACCGTCGCCGCCATGCTTTCGGATGCCCTCGACAAAGCCAGAAACGCAAAAGAATATCCTTGGCTTTGCGATGCCGCGAGCAGAATCGAAGTGCGCTGCGAAGACAGCATCGTCGCCATGAAGGAGCTGGATGCCTCCCCCGATGTCATCATGCTCGATCCGATGTTTCCGGAACGGCAAAAAAGCGCGGAAGTCAAAAAGAAGTTTCAGATGCTGCACAAAATCATGGGACCCTGCGATGACGAGGAGGCGCTGCTGGAATCGACCATGGCGGCCCGGCCCAAAAAGATTGTCATCAAGCGCACCTTAAAGGGGCCTTTCCTTGCCGATGTCAAACCCACCTACTCAATCAAAGGCAAAGCGATACGCTACGATTGCATCGTTCTTTGACGGATAATCAAAGACAAAGCATCGGGAAGTTTGTATCATTGACATAAAAAGCGCGAAGGAGAAAAAAGATGGAACAGAAGGTTTTCGAGACACCCAAGGGCAATATCGTTTACTGGATCTCGAAAGTTAACGAAGAAAAGCCTTGGTTAATTTTTTTGCCGGGTCTGACCGCCGATCATCGCCTGTTTGACAAACAAGTCGAGTTCTTCGAAGGCACCTACAACCTTTTCGTGTGGGATGCCCCCGCGCATGCGCTTTCGCGGCCGTTTGATTTGAACTACACCCTCGAAGAAAAAACGGCATGGCTTGCCGATATACTCAACCTCGAAGGCATAACCAAACCCATCCTCGTCGGCCAATCCATGGGCGGATACGTATCCCAAATGTTCATCGAGCTGTATCCGGGTGTCGCATCCGGGTTCATATCCATCGACTCGGCTCCCCTAAAGCGCGTTTACTATCCAAACTGGGAAGTTAAATTCCTTTACAAGACCAAGGGCATGTACATGTCCATCCCTTGGTCGTTACTCAAAAAATGGGGAACCGCCGGAACGACCGTCACCCCTTACGGCAGATCGCTTATGAGCGCATTTATGGCCGACTACACCAAAGAAGAGTATTGCTCGCTTGCCGATGCGGGATACAACATGCTTGCCCGTGCCATCGATGCACGCCGTCCCTACCAAATCGATTGCCCCTGCATCCTCATCTGCGGCAAAAAAGACATGGCAGGCGATGTGAAGGTGTTCAACCGCCGTTGGGAAAAGGGAGACAATTTAAAGCTGTACTGGATAGAAGGCGCGGGCCACAACTCGAACACCGATCGTCCCGAAGAGGTAAACGCCCTCATATCGTCTTTTGTCGAAGAGATTTCTTAAATAACATCCGGCATGGATGAACTGATCAAAGACATATTCGAAGAAATCAAAAATAAAGGCACGCTCGACGAGCATACCTTGGCTGTATTGTTGGCGGCATACAATGCCCAAAGCAAACAGGCAAACCGCACATACGTCAAGAAAAAGCTCATCCCCCACTATCTCAAAATCAAACGCGACAACCCCATTCTTCTGAGTACATGGAGCATCGGCGAGCAGGAAGAAAAAGCATTTTTCGATGCCCTTCGCATGAAACCCCGCCGTACCGCCTCCGGTGTCGCGACGATAACGGTCATCACCAAACCGTGGCCCTGCTCGGGAGAATGCATCTATTGTCCCAACGACATCCGCATGCCCAAAAGCTATTTAAGCGATGAACCGGCATGCCAACGTGCGGAGCGCAACTGTTTCGACCCGTATCTGCAAACGATATCGCGTCTGAGGGCACTGACACAGATGGGACATCCCACCGACAAGGTGGAATTGATCGTTTTGGGCGGAAACTGGAGCGATTACCCCGTTTCGTATCAAATCTGGTTTGTAAACGAACTTTTTTGTGCCTTAAACGATTGGCAAAACCCCGATACGGCGAATGCCAAGGCAAAAGAACGCCGTGCAAAATACAAAAAAGCAAACATCGCAAGCGATACGGATGTTTTGATATCCCAATCAAAAGATATTCAGCAACAAATAGACGATGGCAAAATAACCTATAACCGTGCATTCGAATCCCTTTACGCAAACAATCCCCGTTGGAAACAGGCCGGTGAATGGCAAAAGATTTCCGATGACGTAAAAACCTCTTTGAAGGTCCTGGAATCAAACCAGCGTCAAAACGAGTTTGCCGAAAACCGCATGGTCGGTCTTGTTGTGGAAACCCGCCCCGATACCGTCGATTCGGAGACGCTTTCTTTATGCAGAACGCTGGGTTGCACAAAGATTCAGATGGGTATCCAGAGCTTAAACAAAGACATCCTCGCGCTAAACAACAGAAACGCCGACATCGATGCCGTCGTCAAAGCGTTTGAGCTGTGCCGATTGTTCGGGTTTAAGCTGCATACGCATTTCATGGTGAACCTGGCAGGTGCCACCGTTCAAAGCGACATCGAAGACTACCGCAAGTTCGTTTCCGATGAGCGCTATCTTCCCGACGAAATCAAGCTCTACCCTTGCGTTTTGGTCAAAGGGACAAAACTTTATGAATTATGGCAGGACAAACGATGGGTCGCTTATTCCGAAGACGAGCTGGTCGATGTCTTATCCAAGGCTGTCCTCGCCACCCCTCCCTATACGCGCATATCGCGCATGATTCGCGATATCTCCGCACACGACATCGTCGCGGGCAACAAAAAGACCAACCTGCGCCAAATCGTCGAAGAAAATATCTCGGACAAAGCAATCGAAGAGATACGCATGAGAGAGATCTCCACCCAAGGTGTCGATATCGATACGCTCAAACTCGACATTTACCCGTACGAAACAACCGCCACGAAAGAATACTTCCTGCAATGGGTCACCCCGTCAAATAAGATAGCGGGATTTTTGAGACTTTCCGTTCCCGACAAAGATTACTTGGATGCCTGCAAGTACCCGATTCCCCAAAGCAAAACCGACGCGATGATCAGAGAAGTGCACGTCTACGGAAACGCCGCCCAACTCGGCAAAACCGGAGACGGGGCACAGCATTACGGCCTGGGCAAAAAGCTCATCGAAAAGGCTTGCGAAATCGCAAAAGAAGCAGGCAGAACAAAACTGCACGTCATCAGTTCGGTAGGCACGAGACCGTATTACCGACAACTCGGGTTCGAAGACAACGAACTGTATCAAACAAAGATTTTATAAACCCAAAGAAGACATAATGTCTATTACGGATACGGCACCTTCCCGCAAAACAATCGGTTTTTTGCCCCTGCAATCGACGACGGTCGAAGGACACGAATCTTTTCCTGCGGCAAAAGAATCATTCCTGTATGCGTAATCGACCGCATCGACGATACGGGCATCCAAATCTTTTGCGCCGGCAACCGCGTCCTTGCCCGAGAGGTTTGCCGATGTTTGGGCCAAAGGACAATCCAAAGACGAGATAATCCCGTCAATGAGCTCGCTTTTTGCCTGACGAAACATCACCGAGCCATCCGCGGCAACCAAAAAAGGACAAATCTTATCGGATGCATCGAGCACGATGCTCAGCTTCCCCGGCCAAAATGCATCGACCAACGTATAAACGTAATCGGGAATGTTTGACGCATACCGTTTGAGATCGTCTTTGCCGCCGATAAAACAACCGAGCGGTTTTTCGGGAAGACGTCCCTTGATGGCATAGATTTTCGAGAAATCGGCGTCTTTTTTGGCGGCCATACACAATCCATAGACCGTGTCGGTTGGCAAAAGGACAACGCCTCCTTCTTTGAGAACCTCACATGCCTTGTTTACGATTACCGTTTTATCCATGGATATCAAACCGTTCATTGTTTTGCCAGATAATCGACGGCGGATTTACCGGCAAGCATACCCGATGCCCATGCCCAATGCAGGTTATATCCTCCGCAAGGTCCGTCGACATCGAGCGCCTCTCCCGCCGCATACAGTCCCGGCACTGTTTTTGCGGATAAGCTTTTTGTATCAAACGCGGATACGTCGTATCCCCCGCGTTTTACCTGTGCCTGGTCTGCCTCGATACCCTTGATCGTCAAAGACAGCCCCTTGATATCGTCAAGCAGCAAAGTTGCCTGTGGAGTCTCAAACCAAGATTTATCGATGAAAGCGCACTCATCGATACCTGTTTTGTTCAACAAAGCCTCAACGAGCGGATGGATCATGAATCCACGAAACACATCCCCGACACTTACATTGTCCGTACCGTTTGCTTTACACAAACCGATACGGGATACAAGGAATGAATCGAGGTCTTCTTTGTCCATGTCCGGCACGAAATCGATCTTTAAGATGTCGCCGGGATTCGCATAACGCGACGCGTTGAACACGCATATTCCCGACACGCCGTATTTCCTGAACAACAACT
>JAGCZM010000125.1 GCA_017960005.1 Eggerthellaceae bacterium | reverse complement strand
GCAAATCGGTTCATAAAACAAAAAAGACCCCGCCGTATTATAAGCGGGGTCTTTTTTCATTGCTTTTCGGTATTTATTCGGTGCCCATCGTCCAGGAGTTCATGTACTCGATTTGCGCGGGTGTAAGCTCGTCGATCTTGATGCCGAGTGTCTCGAGTTTGAGTGCGGCAACCTGCTCGTCGATATCGACCGGCACCTCAATGCAGGCGGGCTTGAGCTCGGATGCATGCTTGACCATATACTCGGCACAAAGCGCCTGGTTGGCAAAACTCATATCCATGACGTTTGCCGGATGGCCCTCCGCCCCCGAAAGATTGATGAGACGTCCTTCTGCAAGCAAAACGATACGGCGCCCGTCAGCCAATTCGTACTCGTCGACCATGGGTTTGAGGGTGGTCTTGCGCACAGCATGCTCCTCAAGCCAATCGATGTTTATCTCCGAGTTGAAATGTCCGCTGTTGCAGATGATGGCACCGTCCTTCATGTTGGCAAAGCACGGCTCGTCGATGACATTGAGGTTGCCGGTGACGGTAACCCAAATATCGGCAATTTTTGCGGCTTCATCGCGTGTCGTCACCTCAAAGCCGTCCATATGGGCCTCGAGTGCGGCGGTCGGATCGACTTCGCACACCACGACACGGGCTCCCATGCCCTTCGCACGCATGGCAAGGCCTTTTCCGCACCAACCGTATCCGCTGACGACAAAAACACGTCCCGCCAAAAGGCGGTTCGTCAGACGAATGATGCCGTCAAGCGTGCTTTGGCCGGTGCCGTAGCGATTGTCGAAAAAATGCTTGGTCTTGGCATCGTTTACCGCGATGATGGGATATTTGAGAGCTCCTTCGGCCGCCATGGCGCAAAGACGCACCACGCCGGTGGTTGTTTCTTCGGTACCACCCACGATGGTTTTGAGGGCCTCGGTGCGATCGGAATGGATGCAGGAGACCAGATCGGCGCCGTCATCCATGGTGATATGGGGTTTTGCGTCGATGACCGCATTGACATGACGGTAATAGGTCTCGGTATCCTCGCCTTTGATCGCATGGACATCTATCCCAAAATCCCTGATCAGCGATGCGGCCGTATCGTCTTGCGTCGACAAGGGATTGGAAGCGCACAGATGCACCTCCGCTCCGCCGGCGGCAAGCGTCCTCATCAAATTGGCGGTTTCGGTGGTGACATGCAGACAGGCGGCGATTCGAACACCCTCAAGCGGTTTTTCTTTCGCGAACCGCTCGCGGATGCTTGCCAATACCGGCATGTCGGTATCCGCCCACAAGATGCGGGCAAGACCCTGATCGGCCAAATCGATATCTTTGATGTCTTGGGTAAACATGCATTTCTCCTTATGCAAGGGCAAAAACAAATGCCCGATTCTTGTCGTGTCGATTATACGCCGGTGTTGTCGAATACAGGGATGAAGGAATCCGCGGATGCCTGCCCCGTCTGCCAAAAATACTCGGGAATGCCGATTTCGTCGGCAAACGTCAAAAGCGCTTCGTAATCTTTTTCGGAGACCCTTGTCGTCAACTCGGGGCAGCGCTCGATGATTCTCTTCGCACCTGCGGCAAACGAATCGTCAATCTTTTCGAAAGGCTTTTTCTTTTGAGCGATATCGGGCAAAACCGGTGTGTATTGATTCATTATCGAATACAAAACCTTATCCCCGTAGCGCTCCCACAGCGCTTTGACGACGGAAATGCTTGCTTCAAGTCCGCCGTGCTTTCCGTCGCTTGATTGCGGCAACATCAGATGCCGGACAATTACACCTCCGATAAGTCTTTTCTGCCCTCCGCATTCATCGAAACGGGGTTTACCCGCAACCTCGAGCATGGCATCCAAGGCTTCAAATGCGACAACCGGATAATCTTTTGCGCCAGAATAACGTTCCGCATCCGCCCCGTCAATGTATTTGAAATCATTCAAAAACACATCGACGACACCCGAAAGAGTACGAATGGTTTCGGGGGTTTCGTATCCGCTCGTGTTCCATACGATCGGAATATCCAGGCCCATATCCTTTGCCTTTGTTATCGCGGCAACCAGAATCGGCGTGTAATGAGTGGGAGTGACCATGTTGATATTGAGCGCGCCTTGAGTCTTCAGCTCAAACATGATTTCAATCAAGCGCTCAAACGTTATCTCTTTGCCGATCATACCGTGCGCTATCAATGCGTTTTGGCAATAAACACAACGCATCGGGCAGCAGGAGAAAAAGATCGTTCCGCTGCCGTCTTGTCCGCTGATGGGAGGCTCTTCCCAAAAATGCAAGGCGGCACGGGCAACGATCAATCTGTCGTCTGCCCCACAATACCCGCTTGCTCCGGCACGACGATTTGCGCCGCATCGGCGCGGGCACAATTCACAGTGCGTGGGAAGCAAAAGAGATATATCGGTCATTGTATTTGGGATAATCGGCGATCGGAGTCGTCTTCGTCGTCTTCGTCAAAGCCGAACTCATCATCGTCGGCAAATCCGAACTCGTCGTCAAAGCCAAACGAGCGATTGTCGAGTTCGTATTCTTCGTCATCATCTTCATCGTGATGATGGTGATGATGGCCGCAATCGCAATCGTCTCCGTGCTCATGGTCGTATTGTTCGGCCAAAGACCAATCCAGCCCCTGAGCCACGGATTTGTCTTCGGTTTCGTAAAGCAGATTGATTGCCGAAACCCCTTTGTCGGCCCCTCCGACCATGCACAGCAACTCGAGCAAAGAAAACGCAGCCTCGGCAATGGGCAGGCTCACCTCGCACTCGTCTGCCGTCGTCAATGCCGCCGATATGTCGGACATGAGCATCTCGGCCGAATACTGTCCCTCGAAATCGCCGCGCTCGATGGCTTCAAGCACGCTTTTTGCCTGCGGAGCGATGGTGCCGGCTGACAAATGCACATCCAAATCGATACCGCGGGAGGTAGTTTTTGCTTCGGCCAAACCACGATAAAGCGCCTCGGATTCGATGGCCGAGGTGATGGCGGCACTCATTTGCAGGATATAGGAGGCTCTCATCAATTGGGCAGATCCGATACCTCCCGCTTGGTGGATATCGGAAGCAAGAGCTTCGATGACGCCCCAATCCTCGGCGATGTCTTTGTTGTCTC
>JAGCZM010000124.1 GCA_017960005.1 Eggerthellaceae bacterium | reverse complement strand
GATGGGCGGCATCTATCGCATGTTGGGCATGGAAGTCGGCCTTTTGCAGGCCGGAATGAAACCCGCTCAGCGCGTGCCCGCATACAAAGCCGATGTCACCTACGGCACCAATTCGGAGTTCGGTTTCGACTACCTGCGCGACAACATGGTCAAGCGCGCCATCTACCGTGTGCAGCGCGGCCATGAATTTGCCATCGTCGATGAGGTCGACTCCATTTTGATCGATGAGGCGAGAACCCCGCTTATCATCAGTGGACAGGGGAGTCGCGCCGCCGACATGTATCATAAGTTCGCCCGCGTGGTCTGCCACCTCAAACCCGAGGAAGACTTCATCATGGATGAAGGCAAGCGCACCATCCATACCACCGAATCCGGTCTTGCCAAGGTGGAAAGCCTGCTTGGAATCGAAGACATTTACGGCGATCCCACGGGCCGGATGGCAAACCATTTGCTGCAGGCGTTGCGCGCCGAGTTTCTTTATCATCGCGACATCAACTACGTGGTGATTCAAGGACAGGTCAAAATCGTCGACGAGTTCACCGGCCGTATCATGGAAGGCCGCAGGTTCAGCGAAGGTCTGCATCAGGCTCTCGAAGCCAAAGAGCGCGTGACGGTTCGCGAAGAGAACCAAACGCTTGCTTCCATCACTTTGCAAAACTACTTCCGTCTGTACAAAAAGCTCTCGGGAATGACCGGTACGGCCATGACCGAAGATGCCGAGTTCAGAGAGATTTATAAATTGCCCGTTGTGGCCATTCCGCCCAACAAGCCCGTCATCCGCGTTGACGAAAACGATCAGATTTATCGAACCATGAACGCAAAATACAACGCGGTGGCAAACGAGATTGCCGCTCGTCATGCTGCGGGGCAGCCCTGTTTGGTCGGCACGGTTTCCATCGAGAATTCCGAGCGATTAAGCAGACTTTTGGACAAACGTGGTATCAGGCACGAGACCTTGAACGCCAAAAACCACGAGCGTGGGGCACATATCGTTGCCCAAGCCGGCCGTGTGGGTGCCGTTACCATCGCAACGAACATGGCGGGCCGCGGTACCGATATTTTGCTCGGCGGCAATCCCGAGATTTTGGCGGACGATGTTTTGATCGAGCGCGGGTTCAATCCGGCTTTGTCCCCGGATGCCGAAGTGCTTCCCGGTCGTGCTCCCGCTCCGACGCAATCGGATCGCGATGCGGCGTTGGCCGTCGCCAAGGCTACCTGTGCCGGAGAACATGAACGGGTATTGGCCGCGGGCGGTTTGTGCGTCATCGGCACCGAACGTCACGAATCCCGTCGTATCGACAACCAGCTGCGCGGTCGTTCCGGCCGTCAGGGAGATCCGGGTATCACCCAGTTCTATCTGTCTTTGGAAGATGATTTGATGCGTTTATTCGGCGGCGATCGCATGGACAGCATCGCCAACATGATGGCGAGAAGCAATATCTCCGAGGATATGCCGATACAGGTCGGTATGGTCACCAAGGCCATAGAAAACGCCCAGCGTCAGGTCGAGACCCTGCATTTCTCCGCCCGAAAGAACGGTCTCGAATACGACGACGTGATGAACCTCCAAAGAAGTGCCATCTACGAGGAGAGGAACTCCATTTTGGACGGCAAGGATATGACCGAGCGTATCGAAAGCATCGCTTCCGAGTTGGCCGAGCGTATCGTTTCGGCATCATGCCCGGAAAAATCACTTCGTGACGAATGGGACATCCGCGGCATGAACCAATGGGTTGCCAACATGGTGGGCAACAGCGACTTTGACGTCAACGATATCGACCACGATGACAACCCCGGCGTGGTGGAGGACGCCATCTGCGAGGCTTTGATTGCCGGTTGGCAGGTAAAGCAAAACATCTTGGGCCACGACATCATGAAGGATTTGTCCGGCCAGGTGATGTTGAGCATCATCGATCGCAAGTGGATGGACCATCTCCAGAATATGGACTATCTGCAACAGGGTATCGGCCTTCGTGCGTACGGTCAGCGCGATCCTTTGGTCGAGTACAAAAACGAAGCCTACATGGCGTTTAAGGAATTGACCGCCGACATGTACGAGGATTTCATGAGAACGATTCTGCGTTTGCAGATCAATACGCAGCAGGAGATGGCGCAACCCGACGACAAGACACCGCTCGACGGCAAGGTTTCGTATTCTTCTCCCGAAGCTGCCTTGCAGCAGGGAAGCACGATTCATGCCGCGGCATCGGCAAGAAGTTCCGCACCCGCGCAGCCTCAAAACCGTGTCGCCAAGGCAAAGACCTACGAAAAAGACAAAGACGACCCTTATGCCAACGTCGGCAGAAACG
>JAGCZM010000123.1 GCA_017960005.1 Eggerthellaceae bacterium | reverse complement strand
TTGATATTTCTCATTTTGTTCGGTTCGGTTTCTTTCATCTACAACTCGTTCTCGATTTCGGTGGGGGAGAGAAAGCGTCTTTTCGGCATCATGAAATCCATCGGTGCCACAAACGGACAAATCCGCTCGAGTGTATTTACCGAAGCGGCCGTGTTGGCGGGTATCGGTATACCCATCGGTTTGATTGTCGGTTGCTTGGGTATGGGCATTACGCTTCATTTCATCGGTGAAGATCTCGCCGTACTGTTTGCGGGGCTTACCGAGGTCAAATTGTCTTTGGCCGTCTCTCCGACGATTCTGCTGATCTCGGCGCTTATTTGTTTTGTGACCACCATACTTTCGGCATGGATACCCGCCATTAGGGTCAGCAGGGTTTCTCCCATGGATGCCGTCCGCCAAACCCAGGATATCAAGATCAGGCAAAAGGATGTCAAAACCTCCAAGCTCACGCAAAGACTCTTCGGATTTGAAGGCGTTATGGCTTCCAAAAACTTCAAGAGAAACAAGAAACGCAATCGCAGTGTTGTGTTTTCCTTGGTATTGAGCGTAACGTTGTTTGTCTCCGCGGCATCATTCAGCACGTATCTGACACAGGCAATCAACGACATAGCCAACGCGCAAGATACCGGTGCCGATATTGTCTACACTGCCCCTTATGAGGATATAAATCATGAAGAAATGTTGCGCAGACTCATGGAAGCGGGCAACTGTGATGACGGATCTTACTACGGCGGTTCGTACTACAACGTTGATTTTGAGGCAGATTCTCTCGATAAGGCATATTTGGACGATCTCATCGGGAGAGGTTATCCCGAAATCAAAGAAAACAATCGCATCGGCGAAATGATTCGTATTGTGTTTCTGAGCGATGCCGCATTCGATGCTCTTTGTCGCCAAAACAATATCGCTCCCGAGCTCTTCCGGATTGCCGATTCGCCGCGCGCCTTGGCATACAACAGAAACGTCGAAAGGGTCTTTGACGAGAACATGAATATGTCTTGGAGGACGTACAACATATTCAACCCAAGCGCTTTGCCAACGACGGTGTATATGGACAGCTATATTTATCCCAACCCTTACGAAAACGATTATTACCGAACGGGTGAAACCGTGCTCAAAGACGGCGTCGAATATTTCGTGGCATACACCTATGAATATATGTTCGGACTTTGGGAACAAGGCAATCCCGACATCAAACCCGATCCGGCGTATTCCGTTTTGATCAGAAGGGATGAAATCATCAAGACCACGCCCATCGAGGTTGTGAGAACCATCTCCGAGCCACCCTTCGGGTTCAGCAATAAACGTTCGGCGCTGTTTGTCCCCTTCGGTATGGCGGATATCGTGACGGGGTCCCTGTATTCGGTTGACTACGTGTTCAAGGCAGCCGATCACGCCAAGGCCCGCGATGCCATGGCAGCCGAACTCGACGAGATGGGATTGGACGGAGATGGGCTGTATGACATCGCCGGCCAATACGAGATGATGCGCATGCTCATCAACGTCGTTAACGTGTTCGCATACGGTTTCATCATCCTGATTTCTCTGATTGCGATAGCCAACGTGTTCAATACGATTTCCACAAATATCGGTCTGCGTCGTCGCGAAATCGCCATGCTCAAATCCGTCGGTATGGGGCAGAAGAGTTTCAAACGCATGATGAGCTACGAATGCATCATTTACGGTCTCAAGGGCTTGCTCATCGGTCTTCCTTTGGCATTCCTTATCACGTACGGTATATTCAGGATCGTGGCGGATTCGGTGGCGGGAACCGCATTTTTCATCCCGATTGTTCCGGTTATCGTTGCGATGCTCAGTGTATTTGCAGTGGTGTTCGTTTCCATGCTTTACGCCACAGCCAAGATCAAAAAGGACAATTCCGCCGATATGCTGCGAAACGAGAATATCTGACAATCGGTTTTCGGTTCTTTCAGTGCCCCCGTATGAAAAATCGGGGGCATTCTTTTTGTGTTTTTTCCTCCATCAATTGACGAAAAATCGCCAAAAACAGCCCCTGACCTCGTGTTTTATCGGTTCACAAAATAAACACCTATGTAGGGATTATGTCGATTGAGTATAAATGAGAGCCCCAAAGGCTAAAATTGAGCCACATTTTCATCCCGACGCCGCCTTTCGCGGCGTTTTTGGCACGAGGAGTTAATTTAAAAAATGGCTACCATTTGGCAAGAAACGCTTGAGTTGCTGTACAAAAATCAAACGTACGGCGACATGTTTCATATGATGGATAAGTTCGGCAACAAAATCGCCGCCGAGCTTACCGATAAGGACGGCAAATTCGTTACCCGAACCTATGCCGAGTATATCGAAATGACCAAGAGCGCATGCGGCAATCTCGGCCGTATGGGCTTTGAAAACGCCGGCAAGCTCATCGGCATTTACTACGAATCCAACATGAACTGGCCCGTTTTGTTCTGGGGTGTTTTGATGTCGGGCAATATCCCGCTTTTGCTCAACGCGATGTCGGATGCCAATACGGCAGCCGGTGTCATGCGCGAGGGCAGAGCCGTTGCCTACATTGCCGAAGAACCCATCCCCGGCGATGAGTTCCGATTCTTGGCCGCCGAAGATGTTTTGGCGCCCGGAGAGGCGGGCAAAGAGACCTGGTCTCAGTATGTGGCGTTGCACACCTCCGGCACCACCGGCAACAGCCGTCTGTTTTTGTACGACAGCAAGACCATCGCCGCCCACATCATCAGCTTCGATGAGGCGAAGCAGGCAAATCCCAATTTGCCGCTGCATGACACCAAACCAACCAAGATTTTGGCGTTTCTGCCGTTTCATCATGTGTTCGGATTCTCGGTTGTCTACATTTTGTATTCGATAACTGGCCAAACGCTCGTTTATCTCAAGGACCGTGCCGTCCAAACCATTTTGGGCGCATGCAAAAGCCATAAGGTCACCAATTTGTATTGCGTACCGTTGTTTTTCAACGCGTTGGCAGCCGGTATCAACAAGCAGGTCCCCAACATCGGCAAGAAGCCATGGTTTGTCAAAAAGATCGTGCAAAGCAAGGTGCTCGGCACCAATATCCGCACGATGATTACCGGCGGCGGACATGTGCCGCTTGAGACGTTGCAGACCATCAACGATTTGGGCTATTCGCTTGTTAACGGATTCGGCATGACCGAAACCGGTATCGTTTGCGTCGAGCTTTCGACAAAGGCCGAGCAATGCAAAAAGGGAAGCATCGGCATTCCGTTTAGGGTTTCCGAATACCGTGTCGGCAACGGGGAAGAAGAACAAGGCGAGCTTTTCTTAAAAGGCGATGCTTTGTATACCGCCAGCATCATCGACGGGCAGATCATCCCGCGCGATCGTGAGCAGTGGTTCGGCACGGGCGACTTGGTCCGCAAAGACAAGGACGGCATTTACATCATCGGGCGTCTCAAGGATGTCGTGGTCAACGCCTCCGGAGAAAACATCTATCCCGACGAGTTGGAGGACAACTTCAACGAGCTTCCGGGCGTCGATCGTATTTGCCTGCTCGGTATCAAACACGGCGTATATGAGGACTTGGCCATCGTTGCCCATCCCGATGAGGATTTCGATACGGATAAGTTCGCCGCCGCCGTCAAAGCGGTAAACGCAAAGCTTCCTTCGAACAACCAAGTCGTCGAGGCATACGTATCATCCGAGCCGTTGCCCATTTCCGGAAACATGAAGGTAAAGCGCCTTGCTCTCAAAAAGCAAATCGAAGAGGACTCGGAAATCTTTACCGCATTGGATTTGTACGGCATCAACAAGGCCGCCGCAAAGAAAAAGGCACAGCTGTTGCTGGATTTCACGCTGGATCCCGAATATCAGGTGCTTCTTTCCGAGATTCGGGAAATGGCTGCCGCCGCTTTCGAAAGAGCCATCGAGGATACGCCGGTGGATGCTTTCTTTGCCGCGGAGATGGGCGTGGACTCTCTGACCGTCATCAGTTTCATTTCCTCTGTCGAAGAGAAATTCGAAGTGATGATTCTCGACGGCGGCTCCAAGAACATCATGTGCCTCAAAGACGTTGCGGATTTCATATACGCGACCAAGCACGGTCTTCCCATTCCCGGTGCAACGCATGATGAAGAGATGGTTACCAAACGCATCACCGATTTTGCCGAGAGCGAGGAATACCATCAACTCAAGCAACGTATGGAAGAAACCTTCAAGGAAGGATTCAATCCCTACTTCATTGCCCACGACAGCTTGATTCGTGACACCAGTATCGTCAACGGTAAGCGCGTCATCAATTTGGGTTCGTACAACTATCTGGGTATGTCCGGCCATCCGGAGACCGAGCGTGCGGCCATCGAGGCCATCCTCAAGTACGGTACTTCAGCTTCGGGCAGCAGAACCCTTGCCGGAGAAAAAACGCTGTATCGCGATCTCGAGCGCACTATCGCCAAGTGGAAGCACACCGATGACGCCATCGTCGGTACCGGCGGTTGGGCAACGAACCTGAGCTTTGTGAGCACATTTGCCCGCAAAGGCGATTTGATTGTATACGACATGCTTTCCCATAACTCCTTAACCGAAGGCGTCAAGCTCTCGGAGGCCGACAGCAAGGCATTCGAGCATAACGATTTGGCTCAGTTGGAGGGTATCCTCAAACGTGCCGAAGGTAAGTACAACAAGGTTCTCATCATCGTCGAGGGTG
>JAGCZM010000122.1 GCA_017960005.1 Eggerthellaceae bacterium | reverse complement strand
TGCTCCGCGGTATCAAGCGCGAGGACATCGAGCGCGGTCAGGTACTCTGCAAGCCCGGTTCGGTTACTCCTCACACCGAGTTTGAGGGTCAGGTTTACATTTTGACCAAGGAAGAGGGTGGCCGTCATACCCCGTTCGTGAGCGGCTATCGTCCTCAGTTCTACTTCCGCACCACCGACGTTACCGGTGTTGCCAAATTGCCCGAGGGCACCGAGATGTGCATGCCCGGCGACAACATCGTTGTTCATGGTGAATTGATTCACCCGATCGCCATGGAAGAGGGCCTTCGCTTCGCTATCCGCGAGGGTGGCCGTACCGTCGGCTCCGGCCGTGTTATCAAGATTATCAAATAACACGACTCTTGTCTGAAACGAAGGGGGAGCGCTTACGAAAGAGCGCTCCCCACTGTTCATGTGTATTGTCAAATTGCTTTGATTTTATAAGTAAAAGGAGTATTCATGCGTACTTTGGTCACTTTGGCGTGCACCGAATGCAAGCGCCGCAATTACACGACCAAAAAGAACAAGCAGAGTAATCCTGATCGTATCGAGTTCCAGAAGTACTGCAAGTGGTGCGGACATCATACGCTGCATCGCGAGACTCGATAAAGGTTTAGGGATATAAACCGGGATAGGCCAGTAGCTCCAATGGTAGAGCGGCGGTCTCCAAAACCGTTTGTTGGGGGTTCGAGTCCCTCCTGGCCTGCCAGCTTGTTTACGCGAGCAGCTCATTTGGGGAGCTGCTTGTTTGGCGTTATAAGGAATGTAGTTTTTAGTTGAGATTTCCGAACAAAAGGAACTGAAACAGTGGCACAGAAATCAAAAAGCCAGCGCGCAAAGGCATCTGCCGCCCGTGCGGAACGCAAAGAGGCAAAGGCCCAGGCCGAAGCCCAGGCGTCCGTAGTCGAGCAGACGCCCGTTGAGCCCGAGGCTCAACCCAAGCGCAAGCTCTTCGGAAAATCGAAAGAGGCAAAGGCCGTCGAAGAAAAGCCGGTCAAAGCCCAAGATGCGGCAAAGACCAAAAAAGACGACAAAAACGCAAAGCCAAAGAAGAAGCGCTTCCAGTTTTTCCGCGATGTCAAAGCGGAAATGAAGCGTGTCACCTGGCCGACCAGAAAGGAAGTCATCCGCTGGTCTGTCATCGTGGTGGGCGCTTTGTTGTTCTTCGGTCTGTATGTCGCATTGCTTGACAACTTGATTGTCACTCCGTTACTCGTATTGGTCTCATCGTTTGCTGTGTAGAGGTATGACATGACGAAAAGATGGTACGTTTTACACACTTATTCGGGATACGAGAAGAAGGTCAAGACCGATCTTGAGTCCCGTATCGAAAACATGGGCCTTCACGACGTCGTATCCGAGGTTGTCGTTCCCATGGAACATGTCGTCGAGATCAAAGACGGCGGCAAGAAAAAGGACAAAGACGTCAACGTGTTTCCGGGATACGTGTTGGTGAGAATGGAAATGGATGACCATGCTTGGGCCATCGTCCGCAACACCAACGGCGTCACCGGTTTTGTGGGTGCACAGGGAAAACCCGCTCCGCTTACCCGCGCAGAGTTCGACAAGATTATGAAGCGCAGCGGCGCAAACGTTCCCAAGAAAACATCGGTCGCATTGCAAGTCGACCAAGCCGTCAAGGTCATCAGCGGTCCGCTGGAGAACTTCGAGGGCAAAGTATCCGAGGTCATGGCCGAGCAAGGCAAAGTCAAGGTCATGGTATCCATCTTCGGACGCGAGACTTCCGTCGAATTGAGTTTCGATCAGGTGGCTCGCATACAGTAGGTCAACATCGCCGCTTTATGCCTGTGTGGACAAGGGCTTCTCATAAAACGGCTTGTGATAAGTAAAGTTAATTTCATCTGAAAGGTAGTAACAGATGGCTCAAAAGAAAGTTACGGGATTTGTCAAACTTCAAATCCCCGGCGGTGCGGCAAATCCGGCACCTCCCGTCGGTCCCGCATTGGGTTCCCGCGGCGTGAACATCATGCAGTTCTGCCAGGCATTCAACGCGCAGACCGCCGATAAGCAGGGTACCATCATCCCTGTTGAAATCACCGTTTATGAGGACAAGACGTTCTCGTTTATTTGCAAGACCCCGCCCGCAGCCGTGCTCATCAAGCAGGCTTTGGGAATCAAATCCGGTTCCGGTATTCCGCAACTTCAGGCCGTCGGTACTTTGACCGAGGCACAGCTTCGCGAGATTGCCGAAATCAAAATGCCCGATCTGAACGCCAACGACATCGAAGCCGCCATGGAAATCGTTGCCGGTACCGCCCGTTCGATGGGTGTGCGCATCGAAGGCCGCGAGATGAAGAAGAATTACGTCGCATCCCGCAAAGTCGCCGCGATGCTCAATAACAACTAGTTTTTTGAAGGCTTTTGACATAAAAACCTTTGCATAAACCCCCGGCAAAAGCCGGGATGAGGTGGAAGAGCTTACATGCTCGCTACAACCACGAAAGGACATATGATGAAGAAAACCAAAAACCAGATTGCGGCAGCTGCCAAGGTTCCCGCAGAGCCGGTATCTCCGATGAAGGCAATGGCTGCCGTCAAGGAGTGCTCCACGGCCAAGTTCGATGAATCCGTAGAGGTTCATTTCCGTTTGGGTATCGATACCCGTCAAGCAGATCAGCAATTGCGCGGTACCGTCAGCCTGCCCAACGGATCGGGTAAAACCGTTCGAGTTGCCGTATTCGCGGAAGGCGACGCCGCCCGTGCCGCCGAGGCCGCAGGTGCCGATATCGTTGGTACCGATGTGTTGATTGCTCAGATCGAGAGCGGCAAGTTCGATTTCGATGCCGCAGTTGCTACCCCCGATCAGATGGGCAAAGTCGGACGTTTCGGAAAGATCTTGGGTCCCCGCGGCTTGATGCCCAACCCCAAACTCGGTACCGTCACCACCGACGTTGCCAAAGCAGTCAAAGAGCTCAAGGGCGGTCGTGTCGAGTATCGTGCTGACCGTTACGGTATCGCTCACGTGTTGATCGGCAAAGTAAGCTTCGATGCCGACAAGCTCGCGGAAAACTACGGTGCGGTTTATGACGAAGTCATCCGCATGAAGCCCGCGGCAGCCAAGGGCAAGTATGTCAAATCCATCGTCGTATCCTCCACGATGGGCCCCGGCATCCAGGTCGATCCTTACATCACCCGTAACTACACCGTCGCCGAATAAGCATACAAACCGTCAAAAGTGCGCCGCCTGTATTCGGGGGGCGCATTTTTTATTGAACCGAAGGTTTGAAAGAACAGATGAACGCCATTTCAAACAGATTCAACAACGTCAAAAAGAAATCGCCCGCCCAAATCGAGGCCATGAAGGAAGCGGGCAGGGTATCCGCAAAGGTGCTTCGCGAGGTGGGACGCCATGTCCAACCCGGCATCTCCACGCTGGAACTCGACCGCATCGCCGAGCGTTTGATTCGCTTGGAAGGCGCCGTTCCCGCGTTTAAGGGATACGGTGGGTTTCCGGGGAGCATATGCGCGTCAATCAACGAGATGATCGTTCACGGCATTCCCTCGGCATCGATCATACTCAACGATGGCGACATCATCTCCATTGATACGGGCGCCATCGTGGACGGATGGTACGGAGACAACGCCTGGACCTATCCTGTCGGCAAAATTTCCGCCGAAGTGCAAAAACTTCTTGCGACCACAGAAGAAGCGCTTTTTGCCG